>DXVY01000131.1 GCA_019417145.1 Clostridiales bacterium | reverse complement strand
GTGCAGCCCAACCCCCGCCTGGACCTGGTGCATCAAGGCGTGGAGCTCTGCCGCAGGGAAAAGGTGGACCTGATTCTGGCCGTCGGAGGGGGCAGCGTCATTGACTCGGCCAAGGCCATTGCCCTGGGCGTGCCCTATGAGGGAGATGTGTGGGATATCTATGTGGGAAAGGCACAGCCTGCCGGCCGCATTCCGGTGGCCACGGTGCTGACTATCCCGGCGGCGGGCAGTGAAAGCAGTCCCAGCACGGTTATCACCAACCAGGCGGGGCTGCTGAAAAGGGGATATACCAACCAGCTCAATCGACCGGTCATATCCTTTCTCAATCCGGCCCTCTGCCGCACCCTTCCCGAGGATCAGATTCGCTATGGCTGCTCGGATATCATGGCCCATCTCATGGAACGTTATTTTACCAATACCGATCACGTAGACCTGTCCGACCGCCTGCTGGAGGGGGCCCTGCGCACCATGCGAATCAAGCTGCCCGCCATCCTACAGGACAAGGACGACTACCATACCTGGGCCGAAATCATGTGGACGGGCACAGTGGCCCACAACGGTATATTAGGCATGGGCAGAGAGGAGGACTGGGCCTCCCACGGCATCGAGCACGAGCTGTCCGCCTTGTATGATATCGCTCATGGCGCAGGCCTCTCCATCGTATTTCCCGCCTGGATGAAGTATGTGTACAAAGCCAACCGCAGCAGGTTTGTGCAGTTTGCCGTGCGGGTGTTTGACGTGGACCTGCCCTATGCCGACCCGGAGGCCATCGCCCTGCAGGGTATCCGTAGGCTGGAGGACTTCTACCGGTCGGTCGGGCTGCCGGTGCGTCTTTCCGATGTGGGCATCGACGGCAGCCGTATAGAGGAAATGGCGCAAAAGGCCGCCTTTCGCGGCGGCCGGCTGGGACACTTTGTGAGCCTGGCTCCGGAGGACATAGAGAAAATATATCGTCTGGCGCTGTAAGGGCGGCATAGCCAAAGCGCCCGGCCACGGACACAAAAAACGGCGAAGCTCGCAGGCTTCGCCGTTTTTCCATGCGCCTAAAAGGACTATGCGGCCGCCGACCGACAAACCCATACCCTTCGGATGGGCCGAGACTTACGGATGGCCTTATTTTGTTTAACACCCCCGCAGGTCGGCAATTGGCCATGCTCGCTTTACAGAGCGCATACAGCACTTGAAAGGTCTCCCAGCGGAAACTGGTCCCGGGCTGAGGATCCGCCCGGTCATCCCTGTCTGGCCAGGATCTTGCAGATCTCCATCACGTCGGCGATGGTGATTTCGGTATCGTCATCCAAATCTCCCAAGGTGACCTCCTCAAGGGCGGGATCGGTTCCGGCCGACTCTCTGGCCATAACCTTACAGGCCTCCATCACATCCGCAATGGTCACCTCTCCGTCCTTATCCAGGTCGCCCGCCGGGTAGACCTTCACCTCCAGGCTTCCGGTTACCGCGGGCGTCTGAACCGACGCGGCGGTGACGGTCAGTTCCTCCGCCGTCTCGCCCTCCGCGATGGTCAACAGACCGTCCTCATCGATAGAGGTGCCCTCCGCGCCGCCGGCCACGCTCCAGGTCACATCCTGGCTGTAGTCGCCGGTACCGGCAACCGCCGCATGCAGCTGCAAGGTCTTTCCGGCCACGGCAAACGCCATGTCGGCGGAAACGGACACCTGATCCACCGTGGACGCAGGCCCGTCGTCTTCCAGCGTAAAGGAGTAGGAGCCGGAGACCAGCTGGTAAACGGCCTTGCCGTCTTTATACTCCACAAAGGTCACGCCCTCGGACTCGGCGGCAGGCGCGCCGCCCTCATACAGTACAGCCTGCTCGTCAATGGGCAGATAGAGGGTGGCGGTGGTGTTGGCCGGTACGGTGGCCTGGTAGGTCAGCAGGTTTCCGTCCTCATCAGCCGTCCAGGCGGAGGCGATTTGGCCATAGATGGAGCCATAGGTAGCCGTGACGGCGGTCATGCGCTGCTGGTCCTCCGGTATATCCGCCGCATCCCGCTGGTCCAAAGTGGGCTGGAGAATGAAGTGCTTAAAGCCGGGGTTCTCCTCGTCGGCCTCAATGCCGGCCATATAGCGGTACATCCATTCACCCACCGCGCCGTAGGCATAGTGGTTGAAGGAATTCATGCCGGGGTCCTTGAAGCCGTTTTCAATGGTATAGCTGTCCCAGTTCTCCCAGATGGTGGTAGCGCCCTGGTCCACACTGTAGAGCCAGGAGGGATAGGAACGCTGTAAAAGCAGGGTGTAGGCCGTGTCGTCCGCCCCCACGTCGCTTAGGGTCTGGTTGAGAATGGAGGTGCCGATAAAGCCGGTGGACAGGCGATCGCCATTGTCCTCGATCTTCTGGAGCAGGATATCCAGCGCCGCCTGCTTTTGCCGGTTGGTGGCAAAGAGGTCCAGCTTGAGGGCCAGCAGGTAGGTGGTCTGGGTGGCCACCTTCAAGGAGCCGTCCTCATTTACATACCGGACGTTGAACTCCTCCTTAATATCGTTGTACAGGGCTCGGTACTCCCGCTCCTTTACGGTATTGCCGATGGCCGCCGACATTTTTTGCATAAGCAGGGCCGCATAGGCGTAATAGGCCACCGAAATATACCGCTTGACATTGTCGTCGTTGAGCTCGGGGGAAACCCAGTCGCCCGAGGCCGCCCCGCCGCCGTTGTACTTCCATTCCGCATCCCCACGGGTAGCCAGATAATCCATAAACTTTTCCATGGAGGCGAAGTGGTCCTCGATCAGCTGGGTGTCGCCGTACATGAGATAGACGTTCCAGGGCACAATGATGCCGGCCTCGGCCCAACCGCCGTTACCCCCGCCCACAATGTGGGTGTTGGGGGCGACGTCCGGATAAGCGCCCTCCAGATTACCGGCCTCGGATCCAAACTGGGAATCCCGCATATCCTGGAGCCATTTGCGGTAAAAGCCGGCCACGTCGGCGTTATAGGTGGCGGTGCGGGAGAAGATATGGGTGTCGGCCGTCCAGCCCAGCCGCTCGTTGCGCTGGGGACAGTCGGTGGCCGTGCTCAGGAAATTGTCCCGCATGCCCCACATGATATTGCTGTAAAGCTGGTTGACCGCCGGGTCGCTGGTCTCAAGGGAGCTGCTCTCCTCATTGGCGTTGCCCACCACGACGCCGTCCATATCCAGGATTTCGATATCCGCCGCCGCCGTTACCTGGATATACCGGAAGCCGTAGAAGGTAAAGCGGGGATTGTAGGTCTCGCCGTCGGCGTCGCCCCGCATGATATACTGGCCGGCCGCCTTGGCCTCCAGATAATTGGCGTTGTAGACGCTGCCCTTGGGGCCGTCGTTCTTCCGACTCTCCTCGCCCGAGTCATTGAGCATCTCGCCGAATTCAATGTGTACGGCCGTGCCGGCTTCCCCCTTGACCGTGAACTTTTCCCAGCCGGCGATATTCTGGCCCAGGTCGAAAATGGCCGTCTCGCCCTTCTTCAGGGTAAAGGGCAGGGTAGGATTCTTTACGTTGTCGATCTCGCCGTAGGTAGAGCCGTTGTCCTTGATCCCCTGATAGGTGGTAATGCTGACAGGCTCTCTGGAGAGCTCGGGACGGGCTTGCACGCGGGAACCGATAGCCGCTATGACCTTGCCCTTAAAATCGGTCTTTTCCTTGGCCGGGAACCAGCCTGCGGTATCATACCCTACCTGGGACCAGACATCGATAGCGTCCTTGCGGGCGTCATATTCCTCGCCGTTGTAGATATCGGCGTAGGTTACCGCCCCGTCCCGACTGGTCTGCCAGGTGGTATCGGTTACGATGGTGTCCCGGCTGTCGTCTGTATAGGTGATGTCCAGCTTGATCATCAGGCCGTTTTCCTGCCCGGAATAGAAGCTGCCGCCCCGCACGGCGATGATGCCGTTGTACCATCCCGACGCCACCTCGGCCCCAATGGCATTCTGGCCCTGCTTTACAAGGTCGGTCACGTCATAGGTCAAATAAAACACCGTGTCGTCATAATCGGTCCAGCCGGGCTTTAACTCGTCATAGATCACGCCGTTTTCCGTGGGCGTGCCCACCCGCTGTCCGTTGATGTACAAATCCGACACGCCCAGGGCGCTGTAGTACACCCGGGCCGACTGGATTTCCTTGTCTGCCGCCGTAAACTCTTTGCGGAAGGCAGTGGCTGCCGAGTCCGCCATGCGGGATTCGAAAACCCTGGTCTCGCTGGAGGTGGTAAAGAGCAGCTTGCTGTCCCCGTTTACCTCCACAATATCGCCGCCGTCAAAGGGGTTGATGCCGTCGTCAAAGTCGGCGTCCAGCACTACGGTGGCTTCCCCACCCTTGTAGCTCACAGCCTTCACATTATCGAACCGGGCGTCCTCATTAAAAAAACGGAAGCCGAAATATCCCTCGCAGATGTTGCCGGTGGTGTCCTCGTAGGTATCCACCACCACGTCGTCAATGACGGTGGTTACGGTCTTGCCCTCCACAGTGATGGCGATGTGGTGCTCCTCGTTCATAAGAGAATCCTTGGTGAAGGCTTCGGGAAGGGGAATATCGGTAACGCCGGTGGCATTGCCGCCCACATAAATATGCCGCCGCAGATAGGGATGATCCACATTGCTGGTGTTAATAGCCCACATAAAGAAGTTATTCAGGTCCTTGGCCGCAAAGGACATGCCCATGTTATCCCGGATAATCTGGAAATCGGCCTCGTACACATAGTGCAGCTCGTCGCTTCCGGGGGCGTCCGCCTTCTTCTGGAAGACAAACACCTCGGAATTGCCATCCACCAGCAGCTTGCTGTCCCCGTCCACATCCACGATCTGGCCGCCGGCAAAGGGATTTTCACCGTCGTCAAAGCCGGCGTCGATCAGGGTGGTTGGCTTGCCGTCCACGGTATACACAGCCGATACGTTGTCAAACCGGCCGGTCTCGTTATGAATACGGAAGCCGAATTCGCCTAAAATCAGGGTGCCGGTGGTATCTTCATAGGTATCCACCACCACATTGTCGATGGAGGTGGTCACCGTATTGCCGGTGCGCTGGATCTGGATACGGTGTTCGCTGTCCATCAGTGCGTCCTTGGTGAACTGCTCGGGCAACTTAATGTCCTGAATTACGTCATAGTTTCCGTTAACTTTCACATGCCGCCGCAGATAAGGATGGTTCCAATGCTCGTCGTTGTCGGTGGTATTGATAGCCCACATAAAGTAGTTGTTGGTGTCGGCCACCGAAAAGAGCAGAGCGAAATTATCCCGCAGGATCTGAAAATCGGCGGCGTAGGTGTAATCGGCCGTCTTATCCAGCTGATCAGCGGGTGTTTCTTCGGCGGAATGCTTGAGCCACATGGCGTCCGCCCAATCCTCGTCGTTGTACAGGCCGGTCTCAAACCGGGCGGTGTCCGACAGGGTCTGGCCGCCCAGATTATCCCAAACCTTCACGGTCCAGTAATAGGCGGTCTGAGACTGGAGGGTCTCGCCGGCATAGGCAATGTTAACCGACCGGCCGTCGGCCACCTTGCCGCTGTCCCAAACCGTCTCGCCGTCGGCGGCGCCCTTCTTC
>DXVY01000130.1 GCA_019417145.1 Clostridiales bacterium | reverse complement strand
CTTGGCATGGCCATCGCCAAAAATATTGTAGAGGCCCATGGCGGTCAAATACGGGCCATGAGCGGCGACGGGCGCGTTACCTTCGAGGTCGTCCTGCCGGTAATAGCGCAGCAGTAGGCGGTGGCTACCAGCGCATACCTAACGCCGGACCGCGCTAAAACAACGGCCCGTTTTTCATGGCCGATGACATAAGTATTGAAAGTAAGGAGCGTGCAGACCGTGAAGTCAAAGTTTCGCAAAATAAACCGGGGGCTCATTCTCAGCGTTTTAGTGGTGCTGGGTATCGTGGCCTACTATGTGGTGCTGGGCATCCAGACGGCTCCGGAAAAGAGGCTGATGAACGAGACATTCACCGGTTATTTTGAAGTTTTCGCCCCCTCCTTCCTAGTGCCGGAAGAATACAAACGGCCGGATGTGACCGAGCAGGATGTAGAAAAGCTGGCGGGGGAAATCGAAGAAAAATTCCGCCCCTATTTCGCCGATGACAAGAGTCTTTCCTATTTTATGGATAATACCATTCTCCCCAACCTGGAAAGTCAGACCATCTATCCCACCCAGGACGTGACTAAAAGCGTATGCGAATATCAAAAGCTTCTGGAGGCCGACATCGACAAGGAAAAAGGAACGGCCACGGCCCGGGTACGGGTGAAAACCAGCAACAACATCTCCTACTATGAAGCGATCTACCACGAGGACGGCACGGTGACCAAGAAGCCCTCCGGCTCCAATAGCGGCTACGAATGGCAGCAGGAGCTGACCTTCTCCATGCAGAAGTTGGATGGAAAATGGCTGATCACCGGCTTCTCCGGCTATTGGCTGTAAGGAGGGGGAGAAATATGCAGACAAATCAAATCGTACTGAAAACCCAGGGGCTCACCAAATACTTCGGAAAGCGCCGCATTATTAACAACATCAGCTTTGAGGTGGGCGCAGGCGAAATCTTTGGCTTTTTAGGCCCCAACGGCTCGGGTAAAACCACCACCATCAAAATGATTCTGGGGCTTTTGGACATCGACGCCGGCAAGGTGTATATCGGCGGATGCGACAGGGAAAAAGATTTTGAAAACGCTCTGCGCCAGATCGGCGGCATTATCGAAAACCCGGACACCTACGGCTATATGACCGGTTACCAGAACCTTATATACTATTCTCGGCTGCGGGGAAAGCTAGACCGGGCGCGCATCGACGAGGTCGTGCGGCTGGTAGGGTTGGAAAACCGGATCCACGACAAGGTCAAAACCTATTCTTTAGGCATGAAGCAGCGGTTGGGCCTGGCCCAGGCCATTCTTCACCACCCCAAGGTGCTGGTCCTGGACGAACCCACCAACGGCCTAGATCCCGCCGGTATGCGGGAGCTGCGGGATACCCTCAAGTATCTGGCGGCAAGCGAGGGCATCGCCGTCTTCGTATCCAGCCACATATTAAGTGAAATGCAGCTGCTCTGCGACCGCGTCTGTATCATAAGCGCCGGCACGGTGCTGCGCACCTGCAATGTGGAGGAGCTGCTGGATGAGCAGTCCCACGGATACCGCTTCATCCTGCGGCCGGCCGATAGGGCCCGCGCCGTGATCGACAGCCTATTTCAGGGGCGGCTGCTGGCTCAACAGGGGGATACCTTCGACCTGAACTGCCCGGAGGACGAGGTGCCGTCGGTTATCGCCCAGCTCATGCAAAACGGCGCCGCCGTCTATGGCGTGCAGCCGGCGGTTCGGTCGTTGGAGGACAGCTTTATGGAAATTACGGGAGGAGGGAATACCATTGCGTAGCTTTGGCAGACTGATCAAAAATGAATTCATGAAACTTTTCGCTCGCCCCACCGCCCTGATCATGCTGATCCTGATTCCGGTAATCACCTTTGGGTTCGGCTTTGTCATGAAGATGGCGCTGGCCCAGGAAGCCAGCTGGGGACGCGCGCCGGCATCCATTATGCAGCAGCGCATTGAGGATCTCAACGCCGAAATCGCCAATGAGCTTGACGGCGACCCCCTGAGCAGCGTCTCCCCGCTCGATCAAGGAAACACGATTCCCACCTATACCCCGGCGCAGGAGCTGGAAATCCTGCAATATGCCCGGGAAAAAGAAATCGACCCAGAGGGCTGGCAGATGCAGGCCCTATACGACAGCCTAACTCCAGCCGCAGCCAAGGCGGTCGCAGAGCCGGGCACCGATGACTATTTGAAATATGAACGTTTGGAGAAAAGCTTCTATACCGCCGTTCAGTCAGGTGATTACAAACAGTATCTCGCGGCTTCCAAGGCATTGATGGACCAGGCGCCCGAACTGTACGATCAGGATACGTTGGAAGTGGAAAAGGAGATTCTCCAGCTGCGCATAGACAATGGGATCGCGCCTGTATGCCGGTATTTTACCGATTACTACAGTGACACAGGTCCCTGGCAGGAATCGGTCCTCTCGGATATTTCCAGCAGCCGGCGCACCCTGCTCTCCGGCATGGGGGAAACCGGCCCTCTTACCGACGCGGAAAAGGCGAATCTGGAGGAAACCGTGGCCATTGGCGTCCACCGACTCCAGACCGACAACGCGCCGGTGGCGCAAGACTCTATGTTCGGCTTTTTGTCCCAGGCCAGCATGCTGGTTTCCATGCTGTCCCTCTTTATTATCATCATCGGCGCCACCATGATGGCCTCGGAGTATTCTTCCGGCACCATCAAGCTGCTGCTCATCAGTCCCCATAAGCGCTGGAAGCTGTTCACAGCCAAGATGGTCAGCCTATTCCTCATCAGCATCGCCATGCTGGCGCTGCTTTTTGTCAGCGCCCTGGTTTCCGGCGGCATTCTTTTCGGCTTCACCGGCGCCGGTCCCTATCTGGCATATGAAAACGGCCAGGTCACCGAAACCCCGTATGCCGTCATGGCCCTTTTCCGCTATCTGCTGGCCTGTCCGGAACTGCTGGTTATGACCTCCCTGGCCGTCATGCTTGCTGTGGTCATGCGCCGCAGCGCGGTGGCCATTGGCGTGGGAACCGCCCTTCTTTTTGGCGGCAGCATGATCTCCATGATCCTGACCATGCTCCCCTATGACTTCAAGCGCTTTATCCTCTTCCTGAATACCGACCTGAGCGTCTACTTCCCCCAGCTGTCCACCGGTCAGCTGCAGGCCATGACCGGCAACTCCCTGCCGGCGGAGGGGATGACCGTGGGCTTTTCCCTGGCCGTACTTGCGGTCTACTTCATCTGCTTTACCTATATCGCGCTGGATTCCTTCAATCGAAGGGATATTAAACAGGCCTAGCCTGCTAACGCAAAAAAGCTCCGGGACGATCCCGGAGCTTTTTTGCGTTTCTACTTGCTTATTTCAGCATATACTGCACGTTTTCCATGATGTCGCCCACGGCGCGAATGGCCTTACCGGCGCTCTTTTTGAAGCCCTTTTTGTTTTTAATCATGGCGGTGCCCACCGTTGCGGCCACCGCGCCGATGGCTATACCGGCTGCCGCGCCTTTTATAAAACGGAATCCGCTGTGATGCATGGGGAAGACCTCCTATCTGTCATTCATTATTCGTATTGTGCCCCGGCTGGAAGGATTATTGCTGAAACCGGCCAAATGCAAGGGTATAAATTTATGGAAAAGGAGGGAATTTATTCTAAAGCCGTAAGAATCGTCCCAAGCGGTTGAAGCTCTGCATAAATTGCGTTATAATATTTTATCCACACAGGATATTGTGTGGTTCAGAAATTTGTTTCCAACCTGTGGGGATCGAGGAGAGGACCGGTAATGAATAAGACAATAGGGGAAAGTTCGTCCAAGCGCGCCTTTGGACTGGTGGATCTGGTGATGATCGGGCTGTTCGCGGCCATTGCCTACGTCGCCGTATGGGTATTGCACATCCCGGTGGGGCCCATGTTTGTGCATCTGGGCAACCTGACCGTGGTAACGGCGGCATTGCTTTTAGGCGGCTGGCAGGGCGGCCTGGCCGGAGCCGTAGGCATGGGGCTATTCGATCTGCTGAACGGCTATGCCGACTCAGCGCCTAAAACCATCCTGCTCAAATTCATGATTGGCCTGATCACCGGCCTGATTTACGCGGCCATTCGTCGGCGGGAAAAATTCCCCTTGATCCCCCTGCTGGCCTGTGGCATTGCAGCGTTGGTGGCCACGGGCTGTATTACTACCTATGTACTGACCGGCAACGGTTTTACCTTTTCCACCGTCCTGATTGTCATCCTATGCGCATTGATCGGCCTGCTTTGCCTGCTGTTCGCCTTTTTGGGCTCCCGCATGAGCCAAAAGGCGGCGGCCGCGGTGGTAGGCGCCACCTGCGGCATGGTCTTCAATCTGCTGGGCGAAACGGCGGAAAAATTTGTCCGCTATCTGCTGGAAGGCGCGGCCTTTGGAACAGCGGTAACCATGGCGGTGACCGATCAGGCCTCCACCATGATCAATGTTTTCATCTCGGTCATCGGCGGAGTGGCCCTGTTTCTTCCTCTGGAAAAACCCTTTTCCAAGCTGCGGGGTACGCGATAAGACGGGCCATTTCGCGCAGCCTCTTGCCGCAAGGGTTTTGGTATGCCCACGAGTTAGTCATGTTTAATCTCCACGGCATATAGGCAAAAACCTATGCGTTCGACCGCATGGTTATTCTCGGGCGTTTCGGAAACCGCCTGGTCATAGGGCATAGTATGGGTTTGCGCGGACAAGCTATTCCTATTCCCTGCGATGGGCGGACACGGATAAATCACCCCGTCCATTTCAAGAAATCAACGCACACAATGCATTATTACATTTATATAGGAGGCCTTTATCTGCAAAGGCCGGAACGGAGGTACGCATATGCAGGATACATTGGACCGCACTGTACAGATGACCGACGCCTACGACGGCTTTAGGTCGGGCTCCTGGAGCCGAAAAATTGACGTACGAGATTTTATAATTCGGAATTATACCCCCTACGACGGCGACGAAAGCTTTCTGACCGCTCCCACCGCTCGCACCGAGAAGCTCTGGGACGAGGTCAAGGCGCTGATGGAGGCCGAGCGAAAAAAAGGCGGCGTCCTGGATATCGACAACCACCATATCTCCACCATCACCGCCCACGATGCGGGCTACATTGATAAAGATCTGGAGCAGATTGTGGGACTCCAGACCGACGCCCCCTTAAAGCGGGCCATTATGCCCTTCGGCGGCATCCGGATGGTACACACCTCCCTGGACGCCTACGGCTACGAGCGGGACGAAGAGGTGGAAAAGGTATTCAAATACCGCAAGACCCACAACGACGGCGTATTCGACGCCTATACCCCCGAGATGCGCAAGGCCCGCCACTCTGGGATTATCACCGGCCTGCCCGACGCCTACGGCCGAGGCCGGATCATCGGCGACTACCGCCGGGTGGCCCTTTACGGCGTAGATTACCTCATTGAACAGAAAAAGCAGGCCAAGCTGCACTTTGACTTCGAGGTCATGGATGAGGACGCCATTCGTACCCATGAGGAGATTTCCGAGCAGATCCGGGCCTTGCAGGAGCTTAAGGAGATGGCCTTAAAGTACGGCTTTGACATTTCACGGCCGGCGCGGGATACCAAAG
>DXVY01000013.1:10445-18167 GCA_019417145.1 Clostridiales bacterium | reverse complement strand
GTGCATATCCGCACCCTCCGCCAAAAACTGGGAGAGGCGGGCGGCTGTATTGAAACCGTGCGGGGCGTGGGTTATAAGATTGGAGGAGAGGCCCATTGACCAGCCGGATCTTTCGTTCTATCTTTCTTGTTGCCGCAACGGTCTTAGTGGCCGGTCTGGCCTGCGCCTTGGGGATCCTGTATCGGCATTTTGGCGGCCAGCTACAAAAGGAGCTGGAAAACCAGGCGACGTATCTTTCGGTGGCTGTGGAAACGGCGGGGCCGGAGTGCCTTGCCACGTTGCCCCAGCATAGTGAGCGCATCACGCTGGTAGACGACGACGGCACCGTGCTGTTTGACAACGAGGCCGACGTCTCCCAAATGGAAAATCACAGCGGCCGGGAGGAAATTGTGGAGGCCATGACCAATGGCTCGGGTAGGGCTACCCGCCGGTCGGGGACGCTGGGAGAGGAGACCGTCTACTATGCGCTGCGGCTGTCGAACGGCCAGGTGCTCCGGGTATCCAGCACCCAGTATACCTTATGGGCTCTGCTGGGCGGTATGGTACAGCCTACCCTTATCCTTTTGGTCGTCCTGGTCTGCCTGTCCGGCATAATCGCATCCCGGTCGGCCAAACGAATAGTAGAGCCTCTCAACAGGCTGGATCTGGATCATCCTCTGCAGAACGATACTTATGACGAGGTGGCGCCTCTGTTGGGAAAAATCAGCCACCAGAACAAGACCATCCGCCGGCAGCTCAGCGAGGCCAAACGACAGCAGCAGGAGTTTTCCATCATCACCGACCATATGAGCGAAGGACTGCTTATCATCGACGGACAGACCGAGCTTTTGTCGGCCAATTCCAGCGCCTTGCAACTGCTTGGCGCGGCCGAAGCGCCCCAGAACCAGAGCGTGCTCACCCTTAACCGAAGCGAGCCCTTCCGGAATACGGTGGAGGCTGTTCTCAGGGGCGAACATCGTACCGTTACCATGCAGCTGGAGGAAAAATACTGCCAACTGATCGCCAATCCGGTCCGCAGGGATGGGCAGGTGGCTGGCGCGGTGTTGCTACTTGTGGATGTAACCGAAAAAATGCGGCTGGAGGAGATGCGCCGGGAATTCACGGCCAATGTCTCCCATGAGCTCAAGACCCCCCTGACCTCCATCTCCGGTTTTGCTGAAATTATGCGGGATGGCTTTGTGAAGCCGGAAGATATTAAAAAATTTGCCGGAAACATATTTGATGAGGCGCAGCGCTTGACCACCTTGGTGGGGGATATTATCAAGATATCTCAGTTGGACGAGGGATGCCTTCCTTATGAAAAGGAGGGCGTGGACCTGTACGAGTTGTCCGACAGTATTTTGAACCGACTGGAGGACGCGGCCCAAAAGGCCCAGGTCTCCCTGCACATCCAAGGCGAGCACGCCGTCCTCTTCAGCGTCAGACCCATTCTGGACGAGGTGATTTATAACCTGTGCGACAACGGCGTTAAATATAATCGGCCGGGCGGCAGTGTTACCGTCAACATAGCAGAGGACGCCCAGGCGGTCACGCTTTCGGTGACCGATACGGGAATCGGCATTCCCGCCTCCCATCAGGCCAGGGTGTTTGAACGGTTCTACCGGGTGGACAAAAGCCATTCCAAGGAAATTGGCGGCACCGGACTGGGACTTTCGATTGTAAAACACGGAGCGGCCTATCTGGGCGCGGAAATCTCCTTGGAAAGCAATCTGGGCGCCGGTTCTACCTTTGTTTTGCGATGGCCAAAGAACGGCGGAGAATAAGACTAACCTTGAGCAGCCTGCTTGCAGGCTGCTTTTTCTTTTGTTTTTATATAAAAAATATGCACGATAAAAATAAATTGTTGACAGATATACGGTCGCGTCCTATGATGAAAATAGGATATATTGACATACGAAAACAGGGAGGGGAAAAGCAAATGAATCAAAAAGACTTGAAAAGAGAATTTAAAAAGCGCCGTAAAATCGAAAAGACAAGGAGCTATCGATATAATGTATTTGGATCCGGGCTTGTGGTGTTCGCTTTGTTGCTGTGTGTGATTGCTATTTCAGTGTTTACATCGTTTACATCTGCCAATTTGTATCCATTGCCAATTTTAATTTATGCGGGCATTGGCATTATGGCCGTGATAGGCGCGACTCTTGACATTGCCGGAGAAATCATTTTCAAAAAAGAATTTGAGGAATACATAAAGCGGCAGAACGAAGAAGGCCGGAAAGGATGAGAGCGCCCCTGTACTGGTGTTCAGGCAGTCGCTGAGAGAATGTTCGTCTTGGGTTTCTTCTATACCAGTGGGCATTAAGCATATAAGCTGGCG
This sequence comes from Clostridiales bacterium, assembly GCA_019417145.1. GTDB lineage: Bacteria > Bacillota > Clostridia > Oscillospirales > Acutalibacteraceae > Howiella. The sequence continues at coordinate 15,850 of DXVY01000013.1, read as the reverse complement.
TGGTGCGACACAGGCGTTTTGAAATTTATCAATGTAAATAACGTGACAAAGGCGCAGTATTATGCTCGAATAACCGGCGCCCCGGCCGGATGGAACATGATTCTGGCCGTACCCAGCAGGAACTGGACGACGGATACGGTAAAATACAGAGATGTCAATAATAACTATCGTACGCTGCAAACCATATCTATGACCAATTCTAGCGAAATTGGTAAGTATTTTGATATCACCGGAGAATTTAAAGAGTGGCAGAAGGCTGATTTAGGCGAGGATGCTGCCTATGATTCCCACCGGGGCATTATGTTTATGCCGGGCAGCAATTGTCCCACCAACAGCTACCGGCTATTTTACTCGGCCAACGCGCCCAGTTCGCAAATGCCGGCGGTTGTTGTGGAATATACGGTAGATACATCGCTGGCAGAGGGGACGTACTTTATACAGAACTATGCCTGTGACCGATATTTGGATGTATATTATGCAGGAACGGCCAGCGGCACAGGCACCAATATCTGCAATTTTAATGGAAATAATAACCAGCGCTGGATTGTGCAGCGTGCGACCAATGACTATTATTATATCCGCCCTGCCCATGCGCCCAATATGTATCTGTATGCCAGGGATGAATATGCATGCCGTCTGACAATTTCCAATGAGCGGATGGTGTGGCGGATTGTTAGAAACTTGGATGGCTCTTATCGGATTATGCCGGGGAATACCGAGCGGCAGGCGGCCGAGTCGGCCAGCGGGAATATCGCGGACGGTACCATCGTCCAGACCTGGGGATTTGGTAACGCGCCCAATCAAAAGTGGGTATTTGGTAAGGCGGAAGATTTAATGGCAAGCGATCAAAAAATAGTGACCATGGTTCATAGTGATTTTGGTGCGATTACAAACATTCCTACAGAATTTACTATTAATATATATTATACCACAGCGGCCAGAAACAGATATGTAAAGAAGATTGTCACCCAAGTTAGAGCGAATCAATTACCGGGTAATATACTGGGAGATCGAATAGAGGCAGCGCATTTGTATAATGAAATAAATGGAGATCTAGACCGTTCAGGTACATATTTGGCCGAATCACCCCTGGGAAGTGCAGTTGTTTATTATATTGCAGAAAATCCCAGAAATAAATTATATTCTGCGCCGCTGACTATAGATTCCAGGTTCCAGATCGGAAATGCGGCGTATGGATCGCCGCCGCCAATTAGTATTAATGTTTATACTATAAACTGAGGAGGACTGGCGTTGAAAAGATGGTTATATATATTGCTTGCGCTTGTACTATTAGCATGCGGCGGGTGTGACCAGGCGGAAACCGATGCCAATATATCTTCTGATACCACTTCCCTTGCTTCAAACACAAGTGAAGAAGGGGCGGATTTATTGCCGGACGGTTTGGATGGTGACCCGACAACCAGTATTACAATGATTTCCCCAGAAGGGAATCTCGGGGCGACATCTGAAATAACAGCGCAGTATATGGAGGACTTGCGGCAGGTAAAACCCAGGGAAAGACAGGTGGCCGCCTATGTAAACGACGAGGCGATATATAAGGATCATGTGTTGTTGAGTCTGGCCCAATTGGATTATACCCTGGCCTGTAATTTGCCCAGCATAGCGGAAGATGAGAAGGAAGCTTATTTACAGCGGTATGAGAAGGACGATGATTCTATGCTGCAACTGTTAATAGACCGAAAGGTTGGGGAGTTGGAGGCGCAGTCTGTAGGTATCATGGTAGATGAGGAGACATTAAAAGCCGATGCGGAAGAGCAGTGGCAAATGGCGCTTAAATCCGGCGCTATGTTAAAGGAATTGGAAGCCTTGGGTATAACGGCGGATGAATATTTTATTCTCTATCAATATCCGGTATATTTGCAAAATGCCTACTTCAATCAATTATTTGAACAGCTGCTGCCGGCCGAGGACTTTGTGGATGCGCAGGGCAGGCTGGATACAGAAAGAAGAGACGATGCCATAGCCGAGAAGCTCCAGGAGATGAAGCAAAAATATAACATACGGATCCTAGAATCCTAGCAGCCGCCGGTCGGGGGCAACATGGCGGGCAGCCGGCAGGGATAGGAACAGAAAAAACGGGAGAGCCAGCTCTCCCGTTTTTTCTGCGCCTATCCTTATTTTTCCTCCATAAGCAGACGATAGATCTCCCCTTTTTTATATCCGGTTTTAGCGGCCGCCTCTTTGGCCGCCGCCGAGGGAGACAATCCGTCCTCCATGAAAGCTGTGGCCGCCTGCACGGCATCCGCAAGGGTTGCCGTCTGCGGCTTTTCCGGCGTCGCGCCGGCTACCACAAGCACGAATTCGCCCTTGGGAGGGGCCTGCTCATATTTGCGCACGGCGTCCGAGAGGGTAGTGGGCAGCGCTTCTTCATGGAGTTTGGTAAGCTCCCGCACCAGACAGATCTTCCGGTCCCCCCAGGCTTCCAGCATGTCCTTTAGGGTGGACAGCAGCTTGTGGGGCGCCTCGTAAAAGATCATAGTGCGGGTTTCGGCCGCCAGTTCCCCCAACCGTTCCCGCCGTCCGGAACGGTTGACCGTGAGAAAGCCCTCGAAGCAGAAGCGGCCGGAGGGCATACCGGACAGAGCCAGCGCCGTAACCAACGCGCTGGGGCCGGGCACGGATTCTACCTGTACGCCTCTTTGGTGGCACAGCCGGACCAGATCCTCCCCCGGATCGGATATGGCGGGCATGCCCGCGTCGGTTACCAGGGCCGCGGTAGCGCCGGCCAGCAGCCGGTCGATAATTCGGACGCCTGCCTCTTTGCAGTTGTGTTCATGATAACTGCAAAGGGGGCGTTTGATACCAAAATGATTGAGCAGCCGCAGGGTGACACGGGTGTCCTCCGCCGCGATAAAATCCACCCGGCGCAGGACCTCCACAGCCCGGGGAGATAGGTCCCCTAAATTGCCTATGGGCGTGCCCACGATATATAGCCTGCCCTCACCGATCTTTTCCATTGCATCCTCCTGCCATGTCAGCCCCTATGGCCTATGTCCATTGGAGCAAATCTCTAAAAAAAGTCCTTATAAATCCGCCGATATTCGGCCGACGGTTGGCCGCCCTCGGTGAGAAACAGGTGAGGCAGCAGGGCGCAGGTTCCCGCCCTGCCGGCCTGGGCCAGAATGAGAAAGGGCGCCTTCTCCCGGCTGTGGGACACAAAGCGAAGACGGGTCAGACGCAATCCTTCCCGGCGCAGACAGTGGGTCAGCTCCTCCAGCCGCTCCGGCCGTTGGCATAGACAAAAACGCCCCTCGGGCCGCAGCAGTCGGCGCGCCGTCCGTACCACATCCGCCAGTCGACAGCTTCCTTCCGAACGTGCCGCGGCACGTGCCGCATGAGGGCTTTTCGCGCCGTCGGCCGGAAAATAGGGAGGGTTGCATGCGATCAGATCAAAGCCACCTCGCCACTCGGCGGGTAAAAAGCGAAAGTCCGCGTTTACGATTACAATACGTTGGTCAAAGCCAGCCAGGCGAACGGAGGCCTTGGCCATCTCGCAGACCTCGGGGCGAATTTCTACTCCTATGGTGCAAAGCGGTCCCCTCTCCTTATGCCAGAGCAGGGGAATGACGCCGCATCCTGTCCCCAAATCCAGCGTCCGATCCTGGGATCCAGGAGAGGAGAAATCGGCTAGCAGCACGGCATCGGTTCCAAAATTACATTTCTTATCAATATAGATGTGCAAACCGCCCCCAAGCGGCTCCAGCCGTATCCCGGCAGTTTGTTCCATGGGGTCTCGTCCCTCCGTTTATAACAAACTGGCGGAGTGCAGCAGCACCCCGCCAGAATGGCATGCATATTGGTAGCCTGAGCTTTAGTCGGCGGAAGAAATCGCGCCAACAGGGCAGCCGTCGGCACAGGCGCCGCAGGAAATGCACTGTTCGGCATCGATAACATACTTGCCGTCGCCCTCAGAGATGGCGGAACTGGGGCAGGTAGCCTCGCAGGCGCCACAGCTGATGCATTCATCAGAAATCACATATGCCATGGGTGATACACCTCCAGTAACTTAGATTACCTTTATTGTACCATATTCCCCCTAAATTGCAAGGAAATTTTGTTTTAAGATCCATGGTAAATATATTAAATTTCCGTTTATTCGTTTTCTACCGGTTTTTCAGCGGCGGGCTGTTTACCCTCCGGCCTTTTGGGAGAGGGGCGACGGCCGTGTTCTGTGCCGCCCCTGCGGACCTGTCGTCCGCTTTTGGCGTCCCCGCCTGCATTGTGCGCCTCTGTGCGCGCCGTGGCCCGTTTGTCCCCCCGGGAAGGCCTGGTGGCGGCGTTCTGTCCAGCCTCCGATGCCTGTCCGTCTCCAGCCGGCTCTGTGGGCCGGGGGCGGGGTTCTCGCAGATTTTTCACATCATCCCGATGGTATTCCCGGGGAGGCGCATCGCTGTCGTTGAGCTGCACCTTTAGCCTGCCGGTGATCAGGTTGACGTCGGTCACCACGCCGCGGCCGTCCTCGGTCATGACCGGCGTACCGGGACGGGGAGTCAGGGAGGAGAGATACTCATATGCGTCCTGCTCGTATTTGAGACAGCACATTAGCCGGCCGCAGGTGCCGGAGATCTTGACCGGATTGAGGGACAATCCCTGCTCCTTGGCCATTTTTATGGATACAGGCTGAAAATCGTCCAGAAAACGGGAGCAGCAGAAGGGTTGTCCGCAAATGCCCATGCCACCCAGCATCTTGGCTTCGTCCCGCACCCCGATCTGCCGCAGCTCGATGCGGGTGCGGAAGACCGATGCCAGATCCTTGACCAGGCCGCGAAAATCCACCCGTCCGTCGGCCGTGAAGTAAAACAGGATCTTGCTGTTGTCAAAGGTATATTCTACATCCACAAGCTTCATATCCAGCTTGTGTTCCAAAATTTTCTTTTCACATACGCCAAAGGCTTCCTTTTCCTTTCGCCGATTTTCCTCGGCCCGCCGGATATCGGCCTCGGTGGCCGGACGGACCACCTTTTTCAGCGGCTGCACAATTTGACAATCCGGCGCGTTCCAGTTGGCGCGGACGCATTCGCCGCACTCGGCACCCCTTGCGGTCTCTACAATAACCCGGCTGCCCCTGGCTATCTGATGACCGGCGGGATCAAAGTAGTAGACCCTGCCGCCTTCCTTAAAACGTATACTGATTACTTCCGCCATATTTCCTCCTGTCACCGGCTAAGCTAGCCGGCAGTGTTGTTTTTCTCGGCTCAATTTAGAGCCTCATTTATTATAACCCCGCCGCCTCCTTAAAACAAGCGCATAAATATGTGGAGAGCAAGGAAAGGTTGGCGTTTCTTTCCAGCCCTTGCAATGCGGCGCGTACGGCCTGTTCCATCCGGGAAAGGCCCAGCATGGAAACAGGCTCCCCGGGGTAATTGCCGGGGCCGCTTCCAGGC
>DXVY01000013.1:0-10435 GCA_019417145.1 Clostridiales bacterium | reverse complement strand
CTCCAGCAGCCAGTCGGAGCAGTGCGGCGGCCGTTTGCTCCTCCGCCGGCTCCTGACCGGCCAAAAGCAGGGCCTTGGCGCGGCCAATATTTCCGCCCTGCGCCCGCAGCAGCTCCCTGATTTTTGCGGGAGCTGCGCCGGATGAGAGCTCGTCTCCCGCCTCCAACTCGAGCTGCTTTAAGAGACAGGCCTCGGCCTCTTGCAGGCCGGGAGCCGAAAGAGTAAATACCGTGCTGCGGGAGCGGATGGTGGTCAGAAGCCGGGCGGCGCTAACGGTGAGCAGCATAAAGACCACATAGTCCGGCGGTTCCTCCAAGACCTTGAGCAGGGCGTTTTGCGCCTGCTCGGTCATGGCGTCGGCTTCCGGGAAAATAAAGATCCGCCTACCCGCCTGATGGGGCAGTACATAGGCGTCCTGCCGTACCTGCCGAATGGCGTCCACCGACAGGGTGCGGCCGGTAGGACGGATATAAGCGATATCGGGGTGATTGCCCCCCTCCGCTAAACGGCAGTTCTTACATTTTCCGCAGGGAATATGCGCCTCTTCTCCGGCGCAGACGGCCGCCTTGGCCATAAAATCGGCCAGCGTCCGCTTACCCAGTCCCTCATCCCCCTCCAGAATCATGGCATGGGGAATACGGCCGGTGCGGAGCATACCGCCCACGGCCGCCTTGACCGACGCGTTTCCTGCAAAATCCTGGAGCCTGTCCATAGGCTGTTGCGCTCTCCTTTCAGGGGACGGTGACAGAGAAAGAGAATAAAGAGAAAAGGGGCGGTAAAAACCGTCCCTTACAGCTTCTCAAACCGGTCCACGTCGGTGACAAAGACGGTGGCCCCGCCCACCGTTACCTCGATGGGCATAGAGGCGAATTCCCCACCGTAAATGGAAGTGTCCGGCATAACCTGGGTGCGTTTGCGGCAATATTTGGATATAATCTCAATGGCGCCGTCCACACGGTCATCCTCCACACCGATCAAAAAGGTGGTGTTTCCAACCTTCAGAAAGCCACCGGTGGTAGACAGCTTGGTCACCGAGTAGCCCGAACGGGTCAGGGCGGTGGAAACGGCATGGGAATCGTCGCTGCCCACAATGGCAAATATCAATTTCATAAGGTCTCCTCCTCTATTCCCGTTATAAACGGGTCACAGCGCCGCCTTGCGGCAGACCGTAATCGCTACAAAAAGCAGGGCGCTGTCAATACAAGCTTATTCCCCTTGGCGGGGACATAGAACAAAGAAATCCCGTCCCTTGTCCATTTTTCATTTTACCACTTCTATAGACAAAATGCCAGCCTGAAACAAAATTTGCGCCCCCTCGGACGAGATTTTTTCGCCCGGAACCACGACTGGGACCCCCGGAGGGCAGGGGCAGGCCGCCTGGGCTGCGATTCTTCCAACGGCGTCCATTACCGGCAGACGCTCGGTTACCGCAAATAGGGCCTCCCGCACCGATAGAACCCCTTCTGCCGCCGGCAGCGTATAGGAGCCGGTGCCAATCTGCGCCGACGGTTCTGTATGTAAATACTCGGGCAGGTCGGCCACAGCCGCCGCCAGCCGGTCCAACTCGGCGTCGGTCTGGAAGGGGGTGAGAATAAAAACAGCATAGCCGTCGTCAGCGTGCTCGGCCTGGCAGCCTCTTTCTCTGAAATAGCTTGCCGCCCGCAGTCCGCTGACACCTATAGCGCCGGTATAGAGGGTCAGCCGCGTGGGGTCCCGGAGGCCGTCCACTGTGGGAATGCCCGCCCGCCGGCAAACCTCCTCCAACCGCCGGCTTTTTTGGGCCAGCGCGGCGAAGGCCGCCGCCCCTGTCTCCTGCAGCCAGGCCCGGGCCAGGTCCAGGGAGGCCATGATAGGATAGGAAGGGCTGGTGGAGCCAAAAAGGGCCATTTTGGATTTTGCGTGGGCAACATAGGCGTGGGTGCCGATTTGTAGCATGGCGCCGCCGGTCAGCACCGGCAGGGTCTTATGGGCCGAATCGGCCGTCATGGTCGCGCCCAGGTGTAGGGGATGCAATGAGGGGGATAGGAAAGCGAGATGGGAACCATGGGCGTTGTCCACCAGCAGGGGAATACCCTTTAAGCGACACACGGCGGCTATGGCCCCTATGTCGCACAAACGGCCGTAGTAGTCGGGGCTGGTGAGGTAGACCGCCCGTATATCCGGGCGGCGGGTTAGCAGCTCTTGCACCGTTTGGGGGGCTATTCGCCCGTCCGGCCCAGGATACAGCCAGACCGGATCAAGGTCAAGCAGGGCGCAGGCGTGCACGGCCGTGCGGTGGGAACGACGGTCCATGGCCACGGCCTCCCCCGAGCGGGCCGCAAGCGCCAGCATGGTCTGGATGCAAAGGGTGCATCCGCCGGCGGAAAAAAGGGTGGCCTGCGCGCCGAACAGCTCCGCCGCCAGGTCCTCAGCCTCCCGGATAACCCCGTCGGACTCGTATAAGCTGTCCAGCCCTGGTATTTCGGTCTGGTCGCAGGGAAGAATGCCGGCAAAGGCGGAAGGCAGGGCGTCGCCCGCCCGGCCGCTGTGGCCCGGTGTATGAAAACGGGCCGTCCCTTGGCCGGCATAGCGATGGACGGCCTGCCAAAGAGGCGCCCTAGACATACTCCCTCCTGAGCCCGTTGTTTACATAATAAGGGCTGACTTCAAAGGAAACCTGCGCACCGGCCGAACAGGTCAGATCGGTCACATCCACCATGGTGGTGGTATAACCAGGCTGTCCCAACACCGGTACCCGCTTCCCCTGGTACTCGCAGTAGAGCTTGCGGCCAAACAGACGGCGCCCATCCTTCTGCTCGGAAAAGAGCCCGTCGGCATAGCCGACCGGCAGGGTGGCCACCCGCGTAGGCCGCCGGAGTTTGACCCGGCCGCCGAGGCGCCTTCCCTTGGGCACCCAGCGAATATCGGATATTTCGGTCACTACCCGCCCAACCCTTTTGAGTCCCCATTTGTCCCGTATGGGCAGACGGCCGGTAAGAGCGGGGCCTATGCGCACCCCGTCCATTCGGGCCCAGGGAAAACGCAGGCCGGCGGCTGCATTGGCGATATGGGCGCCGCCATACCGAATTTTTTCCTTGGAAAGGGCCTGCAGTGCCTTCTGAAACTCCTCGTATTGCAGCCGGCTGCGTTTTTCATTATCCTCGCCGGTCAGGGATGCGTACACCCCTTCCACCAGCAGATGGGTACAGTATTTAATGGTCTGAGCGGCCTTGCCCGCATCGGCGGGCAGATAGCCGGAACTCCCCGCGCCAAGGTCGAAACGCAGATGGCAGCGGGCTTTGGTGCCCATTTGTCCCGCCACGCCGGACAGTATTACGGCGCCGTCGTTGGAGCCCACGGTGGCGATGATATCCCGCTGAACAATCCGTACGACTTCCGGCTCGGTGCTGTAGGGGGTGAGCAGCAGGACCTCTATGCCGGGCAGGGCGTTGAGCAGCCGTTCGGCCTCTTCCAGCCGGGATACGGCAAAAAAGCTGTATCCCTCTTTGGCCAGCAACTGTCCCACCGCTACATCGCCCAGCCCGTAGGCGTTGGCAGACAGATTGGGGATAATGGCCGTGTCGTTCAGATGCTTTTGCATAAGGTTAATATTGTGCAATATCCGATCGGTCTGCACCAAAAGGGTGGTTGTCATGGGCCATTCCTCCTTTTCCGTGGCGGATTTTCTGTCTGCGGGATTTTGCGGCAGGCAACGTGGTGGTTGGAAGCTTTCCGCTCATTTTATATCATTATAGCATTTCCCGCCGAGCGCTGTCAATTCCGGGAGAAAAAGAGAAGCCCGCAGCGGCCGATCGGCCGCTGCGGGCGGAATGTCTGCATTAGGCTGTGCGCGGCTGCTTGAGAATACGGGTGGCGTTGAGCACCGAAAGAACCGATACGCCCACGTCGGCGAATACCGCCGCGGCCATGGGGGCCACCCCAACCGCAGCTAGGATCAGGACGGCCGCCTTTACGCCCAGAGCAAACACGATATTAAATCGGGCGATGCCCATAGCCCGGCGGCTGACCCGCACGCCGGCCGCAAGGCCGCTCAACGAGTCGCCGGAAAGGACCACATCGGCGGCTTCAATGGCCGCGTCGGTGCCCAGTCCCATGGCTACGCCGGCGTCGGCTGCCGCCAATACGGGCGCGTCGTTGATGCCGTCCCCCACAAAGAGTACGGGGCTGTGCTTTTCTTTCAGCTCCAGCATCCGCTCCACCTTCTGCTCAGGCAGCAAACCGGCATAATAGCCGTCTAGTCCGCACTGGGAGGCCACGGCTGCTGCGGTCTGCTCGTTGTCGCCGGTGAGCATGCAGAGCTTCTCCACGCCCAGAGTCCGCAAGGCGCCTATGGCTTCCTTGGCCTCCGGCCGCACGGTATCGGTTACCTCTATACCGCCTGCCAGCCGTTGGTCCACCGCCAGATATATGGACATGCCGGGCATACCGCTTACATCCACGCCGTATTCCTCCATCAGGCGGTAAGAGCCGCATAGGATGACGTGATGGTCATCCGGCCTGTAGATCACGCCGTGGCCCGGCTCTTCGGCGTACGTGCCCTTCCCGGCTGCCGGGCCGCCGGCCTTCTCCCAAACCGCCTTGGCGGCGGGATGGGCCGAATGGGCTTCTGCCACGCCTGCCAGACGCAAAATCTCCTCTTCCTCAAAGCCATCCGCAGCACGAACCCGGGTCACCGACAGCCTGCCGGTGGTCAAGGTGCCGGTCTTGTCAAAGACGATGGCCTTAGGCCGGGCCAGGATCTCCTCAAATCTGCCGCCCTTGATCAGTACACCCCGCTTGGAAGCGGCGCCAATACCCGAATAGAGGGCCAGCGGGATGGAGATGACCAGCGCACAGGGACAGGAGGCGACCAGGAAGGTGAGGCCGCGCGTTAGCCAGGTTATAAAATCCCCGGTTACAATACTGGGAATAGCGACCAGCAGTAGGGCCGCAGCCGTGACCAGAGGGGTATAGACCCGGGCGAAACGGGTAATGAACTGCTCGACCTTTCCCTTGCGGGCGCTGGCGTCCTCCACTAAAGCGATGATGCGGGAGGCGGCCGACTGTTCGTAGCCCGCGGTGGTGCGGATACGCAGCAGCCCCTCGCCGTTCTGCATGCCGCTGAGCACCTGTCCGCCGGGCGCGGCCTCCATGGGTAGGCTCTCGCCGGTCAGGGCTGAGGCGTCCAATGTGGAGACGCCTTCTAGAATCTCCCCGTCCAGCGGGATACGCTCAAAGGGCTGGACCAGGATCACATCGCCGGGCTGCACCTGAGCGGCGGGAACGGTCTGCTCACCCTTCGCCGTCTGTAGACGGGCCGTGTCGGGCCGTATTTCGGCCAGCTTTTCTATCTCCTTGCGCGAGCGGCCGGCCGCCGCTGTCTCGAATATTTCACCCAGATAGAATAGGGTCAGCACCATGGCCCCCTCAAAGCCCTCCCCAATGGCGAAGGCCGCGATGGCCGCCACCGACATCAGGGTGGTTTCATCCATGCGCAGGTGTAGGATGGATTTGACGCCCTCCAGAATGGTCCGCCATCCGGATAAAAGGGCCGCCGCGGCCAGAAGACCGTAGGACAGCCACCATCCCCCGGGCATCCAGCTTTCAAAGGGAATAAAGGACAAGGCGATGAGAGCCGCCGAACCCAGGAATATCCCCAGCGCCCGCTTGATCCCGCCGCCGGCGTTGGTATGGCTGTGCGCGTCGGCGGGGGAATGGGTGTGGTCATGATGGGATTCCCCTTCATGGGATCCCGGCGCGGTCGCGGACCGGTGCAGATCCACCACCCGCACCTGGGGCTCGGTGGCCTTGACGATCTTTCGCACATGCGCCTCCATCACCTCCGGCCGATTCCGGGATTCTACCGACAGCCGCGCCGTAGCCAAATCTATATGAGCAGCGTTCACGCCTTGCGTTTTTTGCAGCGCCCTTTCAATTTTTGCCGCGCAGTTGGCGCAATGTAGCCCATCCAAACGATATACGTGCCGGGTCATCTCCATAGCAATCACTCCTCTCATGTTCTGGGTTGTGTCTATCCCAGCTCGGTGACGTGCTCCAGGCCCTGCTGGAAGATGGAGTACACATGTCCGTCATCCAGGGAGTAAAAAATCGATTTACCCGCCCGCCGAGCGCGCACCAGCCCGGCCGTGCGCAGCAGCCGCAGCTGATGGGAAATGGCCGACTGGGTCATGTTTAACAGCCGGGCGATATCGTAGACGCAAAGTTCATTTTGATAGAGAGCGCAGAGAATACCGATGCGGGTGGAATCGCCGAACATCTTAAAAAGCTCGGCCAGGTCATATAGGGTCTCCTGCGTGGGCATTTCCGACCGGATTGCTTCTATGGAATCGTCCCCGCTACCCTGCTCAGAGGTCGCCATGGGTTTATCCGCCATTTCGATCACCTTTCTTCATATGAATAGATGTTCATTTGTTTACTATAGTATATGCCCCTCTCGAATCGTTGTCAAGAGGGACATAAAAGAAATTTTAAATATTTTTATGGTAATATGGACGCGGTCAACCGGCGTTTTGTGGCGCGGGGGTGCGTCCGGACGGGCGCAGGGCCTGCAGGTCGCCTTTTTTGATGCCGCCGGTCAGGAGCATAAGCAGCAGATACAGGGCGGACGAGACCGCAAGGGCCAAGGGCAGGCTGGCGAGAAGGGGAAGACCCGCCCGCTCCATGGCGATAAATAAGAAATAGCCCCCCGCGCCGCCGGCTGCTACGCAGGCCAGCGGCTTGATAATCCACTGGAGTAACCGCAGCCGCAGATGGGTGACCATCAGCAGCCGGCGTATGTTCAGAGAAGAGGTTAAGATATTGCTGAACACCATCACTGCCAGGAAGCCCTGCATGCCCCTGAAGGGCACCAGGGCCAGGATCAGGCCAATCCGGCTCAGGGAATCCACTATGCTGTAGGCAAAGGAGCTGGTCTGCTGGTTCAGGCCCTTGAGAATACCGTCGCAGACGCTCTCCAGATACATAAACGGCACAATGGGGGCCAGGGCGCGAATGAGATAGCCCACCTCTTCACTGCCGTAAATGACCTGGCCTATGGCGGGTGCAAACAGGAGGAAGAGGCCGCCGATGAGTATGGAGGCGGCCAGGGTAATATGGATGGAGCGGCTGGTGGTGCGGGCCACCCTTTGCTTCTGCCCTCTGGCCGCCGCCTCGGATATCTCCGGGACCAGCAGGGTGGACATGGCGGAGAGGAAGGAGGAGGGGAAAAAGAGAATGGGCATGGCCATGCCCTTTAGCATGCCGAACTGGCTCAGACCGGTCTCACGACCGCCGGCATAGCGGCTCAGGGCCCCGGGAATCAAGAGATTTTCCACCGTGCGTAGGATGGTGTTTAGATAGCGGCCTCCGGTTATGGGCAGGGCGATGGCCAGTATCTTTTTATAAACCGGATAGGCGGGGCGGTCCGGCCGCTCGTCGTGGGCCGGCAGACGGCGTTTATCCCGCAGGTAGCCCAGATACATATAGCCGCAGGAGCAGATTTCCGCCACCGTGTCTCCCAAAAGCACGGCGGCGCAGGCCATGGTCACGCCCTTGCCCGCCCATGCGGCCAGCAGCGCCATGACCACGCCGATACGGATCAGTTGTTCAAAAATCTGGGCCGCAGAAGGGTTTCCGGTCTTCCGCCGGGCGATAAAATAGCCCCGCAGACAGGAGGAAATGCCCATAAAGGGCAGGCTGGGGCAGAGAATGCGCAGCGCCGGGGCAGCCCGTAGGTCTCCCAAAAAGACGCCGGCGATAAAATCGGCCGAAAAAAACACCAGCGCCATGGAGATCAGGGATATGACGGCCGTCAAAACAAGCGCCTTGTGCAAGATGCGGATGACCGATCTTCTGGATCCACAGGCCAACTCATCGGCGCACAAACGGGTGACGGCGGTGGATATGCCGCCGCCGGCAAAGGCGGCCGCCAGCACATAGACCGAGAAGATCAGCTGGTAGAGACCCATGCCTTCCGCGCCGATGGCGTTGGACATGTATATGCGGAAGAAAATCCCCATGGTACGTAGGATCAATGCGGTGGCCGTCAGGATGGCGGCATTTTTTAAAAAGGTGAATCTTTTCATAATCGTCCCCCTGCCTGCGGCATAGATAGCCATGGTACATACTATGGGGACGAGGTGGACCTTTATGCGTGCGGCGGCCGGTAGGCCGTAGAAAAACCCGCCTTCCGGAACGGAAGGCGGGTGAAACGAATGTATAGTTGGCCGGTTTACCCTTGCCGAGCCAGGATTTTACAGATTTCCATGACGTCGGCGATGGTGATCTCTCCGTCGTCATCCAGGTCTCCACGGGCGATTTCATCATCCGTGGGATCGGTGCCCGCCGACTCTCGGGCCATAACCTTGCAGGCCTCCATGACGTCGGCGATAGTTACCTCTTCGTCGTTGTCCAGGTCGCCCGGCAGGATCTCCGTACCGGGGATGCCCGCCTGCTGGAAGTGGAGGGTATACACCTGCTGGTATCTGCCGTCGGCAGAGGTGACCGTGACGGTGGCGATGCCGTTGTCGTCCGCCTGGGTGCAGACGACCTCGGCGCCCTCAAAGGCGGCCGACGCGGATATTTCGGGAATTTCCTCTTCCTCTTCCAATTGAATTTCGTATTGGAAGGTGTCGGGATCAAAGTCCTCTATAGTCTGTCCGCCGGCCTGCAGGTCGGCCAGACGGTCGCTGGTGACCTTTTGGGCGGCCTCGGTCACATATTTGGCGAACTCAGCCGCAAAATAGCCATAAGAAGTGTTGTTGGGATGCAAATCGTCAGGGAACCAATCGCGATGATTGGCGGTGAAAGAATGCATATCAACCAACCCTGTATTTTCTTCTTCGGCTAGTTCATACAAAGCGGGGATAATGTCATTTTCCAGGTTGGGCGTACGCTCGCTCCAACCGCCATAGCAGGTGGTGGGCAGGGCAATGATCACATATGCGCCCAACTCCTTATACTCCCTAACCAGCGATCGATAGTCTTCCTTAAATACCTGCCGTATATTTTCAATACCCGACTGTACCCAATTGCGGGTCGAGGCGTCGTTGGTTCCCAACATTATAATCGCGATATCGGGATTAAATTCTTTGCCCTGCGTATACTTGGCGGTGGTCCAGTAGGGGAAGGTTGTGCCTTGCCCAACGTCGCCCTGCTGCTTAATGATATTGGTCGCACTGACGCCGGCATTGAATATTTCATAGCCGCTGCCCAGCAGCTTTTGCATCTGATCGGGGTAAGACATGCCGGCACTGCCGCCTACGCCTTCGGTGATGCTGTCGCCCACACAGGTGACCCGAATGGGCGTATCCAGTATATTGATTCGAGCCACGGCGGCGGACAGTTTTTGCGCCTGTGCTTCCGGAACCAGCAGACGGCCCATGGGGCTCAGGTTATCATAGGTGTCGTCAGCGGCGGCTACCTGCTCTTTGTGATTCAAATATACGGTTTCGGGCAGGGCATCGATAGCTTCCGCGGCTATGGCGGCGGCTTCCTTATCCGCCTCGGGGATGTCGGCGCGGGTTACGACGGAAACAGTATAGGTGGTTTCGGTTCCGTCATAGGAGGTGATGGTATACGATACCGGATTGGTAAAGTCCTGCACCTTGCCGGAGGGGATATCACAGGCGGCGCCGTCGCAAAGGGTATAGTCAAAAGCGATTTGGGTCAGATCAGCGCCGTCCTTGGCCAAAATGGTGATCTGATCGCCTTCGGACAGATAATTTTCCATCTCGCCGCCGGACGAAAGGTCGAAGCTTTCAAAATGCCCCGTGCTGTAGAGAATCTGGGTTTCTCCCTCTTTGGATATCTCGATGCGGGCCTTTTCAAATTCCTGCACCGTGTTGCCGTCTTCATCGGTATACTGATCGCCAATGGGAGCCCCGGTCATGGCAAACCGCTGTACGTTGCTATCCACATCCTGCCAGGTGGAGGCCCAGGCGGTCATGATCGCATCGGTGACGATGTAGGCGGCGTCGGGATCATCGGCCGAGGCCACAAGATAAGAAATGCCATAGTCTCCGTTCCGGTCGGCCTGGGGCGACGCGCCGGCGCTGTCGTTTCCAAAGAACTCCTGGAACCAGATGTCGCCGTCCTGCTGGGCTGCGGCGGCGGGGAATCCCAGGTTGTAGGGGCCGCCAAAGCTGTCGTTATCCCAGCCGCTTTGGATATAAGCTTCCTCCATGGCCGTCTGGACAGCGGTGGGCGCGTTGGTCCCCACCGCATAGCTGGGCCAACCGGCGTCGCTGCCGTCCAGGTTCTTTTTCACGGTGGTATTGCCATTAAATACCTGATAAATGTGGGAATCCCCGGTAGCCGGGTCGGTCCATACCACCTCGTTACCGTAGGCGATCAGGCTGGGCGCGTAGGTTTTGGCTAGATTTCCTTTGACCGCAAACACCACGCCCGGCCGGGCGGCCACCAGCATGCCCCATTTCCGGTTCATGTTCCAGGGGTC
>DXVY01000129.1 GCA_019417145.1 Clostridiales bacterium | reverse complement strand
CGTCAGATGTGTATAAGAGACAGATGTATTTTCCAGGTATTTTCTAAGCTTTACCAGGGCTCTGGACAATTTGGACCGGACGCCGCCGCTGGTCATATGGAGCACCCTGGCAATTTCATGGCTTTTATAGCCTCCGGTCAAAGCCAATAGAACCACCGCCCGCTCGTCCGGCGACAACTTTGCAATAGCTTCTCGGGTCTCCAGCGCCATAGATATGCGCTCGCTCTCATCCACCTCTTCGGACAGATCCGGACGCTCCTCCAACTGTACCTGTTCCCGCCGGTGAATAAGGGAGGATACCCGCCGTTTGCAGCATATGGTCAAAATAGTAAAGATCCATCCCCTGAAGGCGGCGGGATCCTTGAGCCGGCTGATCCCCTTGTAGGCCTCCATTGCCGTCTCCTGCACCGCATCCTCCGCATCTTCCTCATTGCCGAGATAATAATAGGCAAAACGATAAAGGTCCCGCCATACCATCGCGTATAAGTCGCCGAAGGCCTGCGCGTCGCCATCACGCGCACGGGCGGCCAGCGATTCCGCCTCAAACGCCATATTCCCCCCACCACACTTTCGCTCTCTCAGTTATTCAGTGTCAAAAACAGGCCGCTTTGTTGCAAAAACATACGCTTGAAAAATTCTTTCACACCCCGGCATAAACCATAAAATCTGCGGCAAGACTAGGTATCGGAGGTGCTAGTATATGGGCAAAATACGATTTGAAGAATCCAGGCTGGGACGCTTTTTCAGCGGTAAAGGCTTCTACATGGTATTGGCCGCCTGTCTGATCGCAGTGGGCGCCGCCGCCTGGACCGCCATCAGCAGCCTGTCCCCGCCGCCTGTGGACACGGGCGAGCTGGAATCGTCCTCCTTGCCGTCCGACGGCTCGGGGCTGGTGACCAGCGGCGAACCCAGCGGCGGACTGGCAGACGTGGACCAGCTGATGTCCGACATAGCCGATAATCGCAGCCAGCCAGCCGACAGTCAGAGCAGCCCGTCGTCGGAGGCGCCCAGCGCGTCCGACCCATCCAGCCAGGCGGCCGCCCCTGTGGCCGACTTTTTTGTGCTACCCGTCACCGGCGATATCATCAAAGTGTATAGCGATACCGAACTACAGTATTCCGAGACCTACAAAGACATGCGTCTGCATACCGGCGTGGACATTGCCGCCGAGCAGGGCGCCAAGGTCAAGGCGTCCGGCGATGGCACCGTGACAGATGTATATGAGGATCCCCTGTGGGGTTCTACCGTGGTCATCGACCACGGCAAGGGCGTTACCATATACTATTGTGGATTAAACAAGCAGCCAACCGTACAAAAGGGCGATATTGTGACGCCCGGCACACAGCTGGGCGATATTGGAGAAATTCCCTGCGAAGCCGCCGACCAGGCGCACCTGCACCTTGCCATTAAGCAGAACGACAAATGGGTCTCCCCCCTGGCCTTTATGGGCATGGAAGAGACCGACGAATAGGCCTGCCCTCGTCATCGTTTAAGGGCGCGGAGAACAGCCTTGGGCTCCTTTGTCAAGAAGCCGAAGGCTTTTTCTGCGCCCGGTTGTTTTTTAGTATACCATACAATTGACAAATATGCTGCTCATTTTGCATGAGAATGGCAGCATATCCTCCCGCTCCCGGTCATATAAAGGGAACAGACAACGGGACAGGTGGGGAGGTGTATATGGTTGTTTGCGGTGTTGCAGCCCATAGAACGGCCGTCGGGCGGTCCGCTGGCCCGGATTCGGGCATGGAGGAAGCCGCGGGTACAGATTGAAGAGCGCCGTACGGGCGATATAGGCTATTGTATCCTATGGGCCCGCTGCAAAAACGGCGCTCCAAACTGGAACAAGGTGTATAGGGCAGCAGGACGAGAAGCCGGACGGCTGCTTTTGCCGGAAGGCTTCTGGCCGCCGCCGGGCTGCGGCATTGGAGCCTTTGACAGCAGCGCATACCGACGGAAACTTTTGTGCAACGCCTTTTTCCGCTGCCTGGCCTCTGGGGATGCCCGCCGCCTTACCGTGACCTTTATCGATTGGGACGCTCGCTATTGCGAGACAGCGTTGCGCATTTTGGCGCGGGCCTCGGCGGTACATGTGGTAACCGACCGCCCGGAGCGCTATGAATATTATGCGGAAAGGGCGCAACAGGAACTGGGCGCATATTTAATGTTAACCGGGGACACAGCCTGTATGGAAAGCGCCACAGCGGTGCTGGCTCCGGAGGGTTTGACCGGCGTCCGGCCAAGAACGGCGTCGCATGGCATCCGACCGATCAATCCAATTTACTTCAGCGGAGAGAAGGACTGTCCCTACGGCATGACCGTAGACGGCCGTTGCATTCGTCTGCCAGAGCCATATGAGTCCCTGCTTCCCAGGGGCATTGATCGCCTGGACTTTGCCGCCGCCCTTTATGATAGCGGCCGTCCCGCGTCCCTGGGACGCCTGCTTCCCGGGTATATCCGTAAAGGGGGGAATCCCATTCCCCTGCGCACGGCCGCGGCACTCCTGGCCGCGGCCGTCCGCTGACATTGGCGCGCCGGGATTTGCCAGTAAAAAAGACGGGGAATCCCGGTATCTGCTCTTGACATAAGCTGCTGCTTTTACTATAATACTTGTATTGTGCGGATGGGTATAAAATCCGCAGTGAAAGGAAGAAAATGATGGCTAAGCAGTTTTTTCTAACCGATGAAGGCCTTAAAAAATATGAGCAGGAATTGGAAGATCTCCGCACCAACAAGCGCAAGGAAATTGCGGATAAGATTAAGGTGGCCTTGTCCTTTGGCGACCTTTCGGAGAACAGCGAGTACGATGAAGCCAAGAATGAACAGGCCAAGGTAGAGGCCCGCATCGTCGAGCTGGAAGCCATGCTGAAGAATGTTAAGATCATTGATGATGACGAGGTCAACACCGAGAAGGTGACCATCGGCTCCAAGGTTAAGGTCCTGGACCTGGAATTCAATGAGGAATGCGACTATCAGGTAGTGGGTTCCGCCGAAGCCGATCCTCTGGAGGGCAAGATTTCAGACGAGTCGCCTGTGGGGAAAGCATTGCTGGGGCATTCCACCGGCGATACGGTCATTGCTGAAGCGCCGGCCGGCGAGCTTCGTTTCAAGATTCTGGAGATAGCCAGATAGATGCGCGTTGGCGGGCGGGGGAATCCCTGCCCGTTTTTGGTATAAAGCGCCGGCAGGCAGTGCCCGCACCCAGACGCATGCTGGCCGCACGGGAAAGGAAAACCGCAAACGCGCGGTGGCGAACCCTGTGCGCGACCATAAACGCCCCGGTCCGCACCCAAGCAGTTGCGAATCATGAAGTATAAATAAAAGGAAGTGTCCGCATGTCAGAGAAGATGGCTTCCCCGCCCCCGACCCAGTCGGCAGCGGAGGATATGAACGAGATCCTCAAGATCAGGCGGGACAAGCTTGCCGCCCTGCAGGCCGAAGGTAAGGATCCCTTTGCCGTAACCACCTATGATGTAACCGCCCACGCGGCCGAGATCGTGGAAGGTTTCGAAAAGCTGGAGGGTAAGGAGGTGCGGATTGCCGGCCGGATCATGAGCTGGAGAGACATGGGCAAGGCCAGCTTTATGGACCTGCGGGACCGCAGCGGCCGGATGCAGATCTATCTGCGCAAGGATGACCTGGGCGAGGAGGCCTTTGCCGATTTAAAGAAGTGGGATATTGGCGATATCATAGGCGTACAGGGAGAAGTATTTCGTACCCGCCGGGGAGAAATATCCGTACATGCCAGAGAGGTCACCCTGCTCTCCAAATCCCTGCGTCCCCTTCCGGAAAAGTTTCATGGCCTGAAGGACACGGATTTGCGCTATCGGCAACGGTACCTGGATCTGATCATGAATCCGGAGGTCAAGGATACCTTTATTAAACGCAGTCAAATCATGAAGTATATTCGGGAATATCTGGATGCGCGGGGATATACCGAGGTAGAAACGCCCATCCTCAACACCATACCCGGCGGCGCGGCGGCGCGACCCTTTGTCACCCACCATAACACCCTGGATATGGATATGTACCTGCGTATCGCCCCCGAGCTCTACTTAAAGCGGCTGATCGTGGGCGGCATGGAAAAGGTGTATGAGATCGGCCGTCTCTTCCGCAATGAAGGCATGTCCATCAAGCACAATCCGGAATTCACCAATATTGAGCTGTACGAGGCCTATACCGATTACAACGGCATGATGGATCTGACCGAAGACCTGATCTCCGGACTGACCGAGGCGGTCTGCGGCTCCACCAAGATAAATTACCAGGGCACCGAGATCGAGATGAAAAAGCCCTGGCCCCGCATCACCATGGTAGACGCGGTGAAAAACGTAACCGGCCTGGATTTTGACGCTATACCCCTGGATCATGAGAAGGCGCGGGCGCTGGCCAAATCGGCCGGGGTCGAGGTCAAGAAAGATGCAAGCTGGGGCGATTGCTTATATGCCGTCTTTGATCAAAAGGTGGAGGAAACCCTGATTCAGCCCACCTTCATCATTAACTATCCGGTAGAGGTTTCTCATCTGACCAAACGCTGCGCTGGCCGCCCGGAGCTGACCGAGCGATTTGAGTTTTTCGTCTACGGTCGCGAGCTGGGCAACGCCTATACCGAGCTCAATGATCCCATTGATCAATTGGAGCGTTTTAAGGATCAGATGCGTCTGCGGGAAGCCGGGGACGACGAGGCCAATCTGCTGGACGAGGACTTTGTCCTTTCCTTGGAATACGGCATGCCGCCCACGGGAGGACTTGGCATCGGCTTGGAGAGACTGATCATGTTTCTGACCGACAGCGCCTCTATCCGGGACGTGCTCCTCTTCCCCACAATGAAGCCTCTGGACTAAAAAATCCAGTAAAATCAAGGGTTTTCGGCATCTCAAATCCGAGTTGACAACAAATTGACAACAATTTTTCATATAATTTTGAAGAATTGTGAAGCAGAATGAATTGTTGTAAGGATAAAACACAATACAGTACTTGCTGTATAGAGAACACTTTTTGAAAGTAATTTCAGAAGGTGTTCTCTTTTTTTGTTAGGTCTGCTTGTGTCATGACAAAATTAAAACCGAAAGGAACAAAGACAATGATTAGTGAAGAGACAAGAGCATATTATGACCTGAAAAAACGTAACGATGTAAGGGAGAGTGCTAAAAGGATTCGCAGACAGTTCCTGCGATATAAAGATGCCGAAATCATCTATAGTTTGCAACACAAAAAAATATTAGAACTTGCCAGTGCAGCCGGAGCCATTTACCGTATGGATGGTACTGTTTTGATCAATCGTGATATCTTCGAGGAATACTTGGAAAGGTTTCATGAGCCAAGCACCTTGAAATCCGAGGAGGAACCAGTATGAGTGGAAACCTTTGGATGTTCTCAGATATGCTTGACGACGAAGATATCGAGATGCAGAAGCATGATTTTATAACACTATATCAAGGCGCCGATTATTATGGACTCGGCCTGAAGGTGTTTACACGTATGGCACGTGAAGCCGGTTCGGTCTATAAAATTGGAAAGAAGGCCTTGATTCGAAGAACTATTTTTGATG
>DXVY01000128.1 GCA_019417145.1 Clostridiales bacterium | reverse complement strand
CCATCATACGGGTCAAATCGTCTGTATTATAACCCACGGTGTAGTTTTTATCCGCAGTGGACAGGAAGGGCTTGCCGTTGATGTATACCACCGCTTCCGTCTCGGTAAAGGTGATGGCCATGTGGTACCACCGGCCAACCTGCAAATAATTCTGCTTGTCGGCCGGGCCGGGCAGGTTGTTTTCCTTGTTCACGTCGATGTAGCCACGGGAACCCATGTAGCCGAAGTAGAGCCCGCTGGACAGCCACAGGGTGTTGACCCCGTCGTTGGCCGTGAAGGCCATTTCGTAATTGCCCAGGGAATTGCCCATAAACCAGAAAGCCACGGTCATGCCATCGGACAAATCATCCCCCTGCATGGGGTTGGGTATGGCGAGTGTGGAGGCGGTGGAAGAACCACCGCCATAGACCCGGGCCACCTGGCCCCGGCTGGCATCCTGCGCCAGGGAGGGCTTGCTGGTGGTGCCGCCGGCGCTGAGCTGGGCTTCTTGGCCCTCGTTTATGCTGTTCTTCCAGTTCCCGTCAAAGGTGTAGTGACCCACCAGTCCGGTGGTGATGTCCGCGCCGATGACGCTGGCATTGATGAGGCCGTTGATGGCCTGCTGCAGCTGGCTGATGGCGTTGTCAATATCGGCCTGGGTGGCGTCGCGGCCCAGGGTGTTGGCCGCCCGCAGGGCCGCTTCCAGCATGGCATAGGTATCGGCCAGATAATCGTCCTCGTTCAGCCCTTCGGCCTGGTCGATGAGGGCATCCAACTCGCTGCGGTCCACGGATGCGCCCTCCCGGCACATCTTGCCCTCATAGTCGGCGGCGCCCCGGGTCAGGATAATCTTATCCAGTACGAAGCCGTCCTCTCGCTCCCAAATGGCCAGGGTGTGTTCCCCGGCGCTGCTGACATTGATGCTGGGGCCCTTGAACCAGGTGAACTGGCCGCCGGTATCCTTGGTGTCGTTGAGGGTGGAGGGGGCGCCGTTGTCCAGGGAAACCTGGATGGAGTCGTCATCATCATCCTGGGTCTTGACCAGCAGATAAACGGTATAGTTGCCGGCCTCGGCAAAGTTTATCTTATAGAACATCTTGGCGCCCTTATTGCCGTTTATGTCGGTACTGGTAAAGCTGCCGTTGACGTTGGGGCCGGCGTACATAGCCGTACCGCTGCTGCCATAGGTCTCCTCCCAGGTGGAGGGATAGGAATCGGTGCCGGTCCGCCGGTAGGCGTATTCCGACTCCTCCAGCACAGCTTCGGCCTCGATGTTGATGTTGCCGCTGCCGTCGGGGATAAAGGCCCCTTCGCCGTCGTCCATATTGGGCTCGTTATAGGGGGCTACCTCCAAAGCGGACAGGATCCAGGCGTTGCCCGAGAGATCCAGCTGCAGCTTGCCGTCCTCCCCGACTTCCACCACAAAGCCCCGTTCCACCGTGCGGCCGGCGGGTACATCCAGGCCGCTGATAAGCGCGGTGCCGTTGGCGGATACCGCCATGTCGTTTACTGCGATGCCGCCCGACTGCCGGTCGCCGATGGCCATGCCCACAACATACTTGCCGGCGCGGCCCAGGTTCAGGGTGAGGCTGGCGTCCTGCTTGCTGGTGATAAAGCCGTTGTCCCGGACAGAGGTCTTATCCACGCTGCGGGTATAAACCTGCAGGCTTTCAAAGCCTTCGTCCCAGGCAAAGCCCATGGCCGTCGAGGACTGGGTCTGGTTGTCCATGCCCTTGTAACCTGTGGCGGCGTTCTCGGGGTCGGCCCGGAAATCGAACAGATAGCTCTTGGCCGGGCTCTGGTCGGCATAGGTGATGTCGTCCAGAGAGAATACCGGAGGTAGGCCTACACCGGGGGCCTCGTAGTCGGCCGTGGTGGTATAACCTTCCGGCGCGCCCAGCAGGGAGCTGCGGGCATTCTGCTCTCTGCTGCGCAGCACCAGCTTGTCAAAGACTGTGCCGGCGTCGCTGCGATAGATGCGAATGGTGTGCCAGCCGGGGGTGGTGACGTTGATGCCGATGTCGTGCTTAAGCACTTCCGTATTGTCCACTACGCCCAGCCGCCAGGCCGTGTTGCCGTATTCGTTATCCACCTTGCTGTTGCCCCGGAAGAGGTAAATCTGGCCGTCGTCAAACTGGAAGGCGGTGCGGCAGGAATGATCCGTGCCCTCGTCCAGGGTGGGCAGGCGGTAGAAGAAGACGTCGTAGGTTCCCGTCTCGCTAAAGTAGACATTGTACTCCAGATAGGGGGAGGTGGTCTCGAAGCCACTGTCGATGCGGACCGATTCGCTGGACAGGTCGGGGTAGCTCTTCATAACGTCGCTGTCCCGTCCCAGGCCCTCCATGCGCTCCCAGGACATGCCGTTCACCGACACATTGTCGCTGTAGTTCTCGGCCTCAATGGACATTTCGGTGCCGGTCATGTAATAACCCTTTTCGGAGGTATCGGCCGCTTCCTTGGTCAGCTCCACAGGGTAGGTCTTCTCATACCCGTGGGTATCCTGCACGGTGATGGAAGCGGTATGGGTGCCGTTGGATACTTTGCTCCAGTCCACCGACACGGTCAGCCGCTCCTCCACCTCCACGGTGGCGCTGCCGGTGAAGGCCGAGCCGTCGGCCCGGGTGATGACCAGGGCGTCGTCGGCCTCGATGGTATAGGTCTCAGGGGTGAGCCCGGTGTTGAACACATCGATAAACCGCTTGTCGTCGGTCAGGGAATGGAAGGAGAGGGTCACGTTCTCGTTGCCGGTGGACTGGCCCTCGCAGACCGAGCCTATGCCGGCCACGGCGCTTTCCTCACCCAAAAGCACCACTTCCGGTTCGCCCGAGATGGTGGGGAAGGTGCGGGTGCCGTTATAGGGATCGATGATGCCGTCCCACTTGCCGTCCGACATGGTCTTGTTGTAGTACTTCAAATCGGCCAGAATCTGGTCATAGGCGTCCAGGGCGGCCTGGCCGTAGGCGTTGACGCTGGCAAACCGGCCCTGCTCATAGTAGAGCTGGTTCTTCTCGGCGTAAACATACTTCTCCATGGAGAACAGATAGGCCCGGAGCATATACTGCACCATCTGGAAGTAGGAATCTTTATATTCCGCCGGCAGGTCGTCGTATACGGCCTGGGACCGCTCCACGGCGGCGGCCATCCGGTTGATCAGCAGCTGGGCCTCGTCGCCGAAGTTGACCAGGTTGTAGTTGGTGCCGGGGCTCTTGCTGAAGTATTCCGGCTTCTTGAGGAAGGCGACCTGGTAATAGGTCTCCAGGGCCTCGGCCACCTGGGCGGCGGCACTGTCGTCCAGGTTAAAGTTTTGCTTGGCAAAATCGGCCAGGTAATCCGGGATGGTGGTGTCGTCGTACTTATCCACATCCCAGCCCATGGTCAGGAAGAACTCCATGGGGATTTCGGCCGGCTTTAAGTCGCCCACGTTGAGCACCCAGACGTCGTCCGAGCCGGCGTCATAGGACTTGCGCATCTCCTCATAAATCAGGTTCAGGGGGGTGGTAGCCGTCCAGAGATAGCTTAAGGGCGTGCCCAGATAGGACACGTGGTAGTACACGCCGGCATTGGGGAATTTCGCAAGCTCGCTTTCCGAGCTGACCTCCCGGACATAGCCGTAGTTGTCGTCGCCCCAGATGACAACCGTATCCTCGGGCAGGGAGATGTCAAACTGGAAATGCTGGGCCGCTTCCTTATAGGAGCAGTAGACCTTCAAGAAGTTCTGGGGCTCGCCGGTCTCCTCTTCCAGCTTCTTCTCGTACTTTTCCAGGATGGCCACCTGGGCCTCCACGGCCTTCTTCACCACGGCGGCCTTGCCGGCAGGGCTGGTGTCCTCCAGGTTGGAGCAGAGCATGGAACCGTCGTGGACGCCCCGCAGGCCCATGGTGTACATGTTTTCAAACTTATAGTTGCGGGCCACCGCCTCTTCCCAGTAGGCGTTCATGGCCTCGGGGTTGACGGTGTAGTCATAGCTGGAATTCCAGTTGTTGTTGACCTTCTCCAGGTTGTACTTCCCCTGATTTTCCTCGCACCAGGGCGCCCACTCGGTGGCGTTGTCCCGCAGAAGGATTTCGCAGTGGGAGGTGCCCATGACGATGCCGTACCGGTCGGCCATTTCGGCGTTGTAAGAGGCGCCGGTCTCGGGGTTTATGTACTTGTTGAAGGGATCGGAATACTCATGCATGGCCGGCCAGAGGGTATTGGCCTTCAGCCGCAGCAGCAGCTCGAAGATGGTGGCATAGGTATTCGCGTTGGGCTGGCCCGGGCTGTCGGTATCATTCTCCAGGGCCCTGGACCAATACTGGAAATTGGCCTCGTCGTTGATAAAGATACCCCGGTACCTGACGTCGGGCATCTCGGTCTTCTCGATGCTTTCGTCCAGCACAATCCGGGTCTGCCGCTCCACCGGCACGTCGCCCCACCAGGTCCAGGGGGATACGCCGATGGCCTCGGACAGCTCATACAAACCGTAGATGGAACCCCGCTTATCGCTGCCGGCGATGACCAGGGCTTCCTCCACCCCGTTTACGGGATTGTCCACAATCTGGATGGTGAAAGCCTCCCACTGGCCTTCGATGGCAGCCGTATCCAGCTTGCCGTCCTCGGCCAGGCTGTCGATTAAATCGCTGTGGCCCAGGGTGCCGGCGATAACCGGCCGGCCGGACAGTTCGGCAGCCGTATCCACCAGGACGGCCGCCGTGCCCGTCACCTTTTCAAAGTCGCTGCTGACGTCCTCGGCAGCCCGCTGCACCTGGGCAAAATCGGTCTTGCCCGTCTGGTCGGTATCCACATACAGGCGGACGGCCGTCCCGTCGTACAGGACAAAACCATCCTCCGCCCCGGGAGCGGCATTCGCCAATGGAGCGAATACGCCCAACAGCAAGGTGGCCGTAAGCGCCGTGGCTATGCCCCGTCTCGTCCGTTTCACAAGAATCAGCTCCTTTATTCCATTTGTTTTGTTTAGTATACCATACAATATAATGCAATAGAATTGTTTAACTGCAATGATATATTGTAAATATATATATAATTATGGATAATATATAAATCCATATTGTAAATATATTTTCTGATGGTATACTGTTGGCAGGGGAGGGATCGGCATGCCAACACTTTTTCGTTATCATTCGGAGGGACTGTATATCCACCACATGCGGGACGAAAGCCCCCGGGCGGAGGATTTCCCCATGCATGCCCACACCACCCACGAGCTCTATTATTTCATCGCCGGGCGGGGGGATTACGCGGTGGAGGCCAACACCTACCACCTCTATCCCGGTTGCATAATGGTCATGCGGGCGGGGGAAACCCATCATTTGAACATCGATCCATCCTCGCCCTACGAACGGGTGACCATTAATTTCAGGCCGAGCATATTTGAGGCTATGGACCCGGACGGGTTGCTGACGGCGGCTTTCGTAAACCGGCCGGCCGGGCAGCGGAACCTTTATCAACCGGACATGCTCAACGCCGAACTGATCCATGCCTGCCTGAATACCCTGGCCCTCCAGGGTCGAGCGGCCGGCGAGGAACAGAAGCGGTTGCTGACCCTGTCCCGGCTTTGTCCGGTGCTGTTTGAAATC
>DXVY01000127.1 GCA_019417145.1 Clostridiales bacterium | reverse complement strand
GCCAGATCCTTTTCATGGGATATGAGGTGGTCGACAGCCTCCAGAATATCCTCGGGTTCGGGCATCTTCCCTGCGCCGGTGGCGCCGCAGGCCAGTCTTCCCACTGCCGGCTCCAGAATATGCCAGCCGTATTTTCGTAAGGTATCCAGGTTGTCCTGGGTTACCGGATTGCCATACATACGGGTATTCATGGCCGGGACCATCAGCTTTTCACAGTCGCAGGCCAGGATGGTGGTGGTGAGCATATCATCGGCAATACCGTGGGCCGCTTTGGCAATGACGTTGGCCGTAGCCGGGGCTACCACCAGAAGGTCGGCCTTGTCGGCCAGCGCCACATGCTCCACATGGTGGGGGAAATTCCGGTCAAAGGTGTCCACCATAGCACGGTTGTGCGTCAAGGATTCAAAGGTGTGAGGGCCGATAAACTGGGTGGCGTGTTCGGTTAAGATCACTTCCACATTATATCCACGCTTCACCAGGCCGCTGGCCAAAGAGGCCGCCTTGTAGCAGGCGATGCCGCCGGTCACGCCCAGAACGACGGTTTTGGCTTTTTCCATGCAATCGCTCCTTCCCGTACATCAGCGCCCCTCTGCCGGTAAATCCCACAAGAAACGGGCGGGGATGACTGTATCTATATTTTAGTATAACAAATTCCAAAGCGGAAGTAAACGAATAGGGAAAATTCGATTGTAATCCAGATGGAAATATTTTATAATAAAAAAACCAAAACCCCGCCGCCTTCTCTGCCTTCGCCCTGTACCCGTATTCGGGACAGGAGCGGGAAACACCGGAGATGGGGGCTTGGGTCGCCGGAAAATCAAAAGCGCTGTATTCCTATGGAAACAGCAGCGGGAGGTTACATTATGAAAACACAGCAGAGCCGCATGGAGCTTATTCGCAGCATGGTCATCCTAGCCCTTTTCACAGCCCTGATCTTACTCATGACCGTTACTCCTCTGGGAATGATCAATCTACCTCTGATCAAGGCCACTATCCTGCATGTGCCGGTCATCATCGGCTCGGTTTTGCTGGGGCCCAAAAAGGGGGCTTTTCTAGGCCTTGTCTTTGGGACGGTTAGCCTAATCACCAATTCGGTGACGCCCAGCCTTTTGTCCTTCGCCTTTTCCCCTATGATCCCCGTTCCGGGATCGGGAAAGGGAAGCCTGTGGGCCTTGGTCATCTGCTTTGTTCCCCGTATTCTGGTGGGCGTAATTCCTGCGCTGCTCTGGCGGGCGTTGGCCCCTCTGGCCCGTCGGAATATGCCCTTGCGCACCCTCTGCCTGGCCGTATGCGGCGGGGCAGGGGCCATTGTTAACACCGGATTGGTAATGGGTTTGATTTATGTAGTCTTTAAGGACGGCTTTGCCTTTGCAAAGGGCATCCCTGAAGACGCGGTGTTGGCCGCTATCATGGCCATCGTGGGTGCAAACGGCGTACCGGAATGTATCGCTGCCGTGGTGCTGACCTCCGGCGTCTGTCTGGCGTTGATCAAGGCCACCGGCCTGGGCGTGCCGGCGCCCGGCAAAAAGAAGGGCGGCTCGGAACCCGCAGTCGCTCCAGCGGCCGATGCAGATAAAAAAGGAGAATCCAAATGATTTTAGCCATTGACGTGGGCAATACCAATACCGTTCTAGGCTGTTTTCAGGGGGGGCGGTTGCTTTTTACCCTGCGCATACGCACCGATCGGGACAAAACGGCCGACGAATACGCTCTGCTCTTTGAAGGCCTGTTGGCCCGGGAGAAGACGTCTCCGGCCGACATCGAGGGCGGTATTCTGGCCAGCGTGGTGCCTGAGCTGAAAACGGTCATGGCAGAAGCCATGCGGGATCTGACCGGAAAAGACTTTCTGGTGGTGGGCTCGGGAATCAAGACCGGGCTGAATATTCGTATGGACAATCCCGCCCAGTTAGGCGCCGACCTGGTGGTGGACGCTGTGGCCGCCCTGTCCAAATACGATCCGCCCTTGGCCATTTTCGATATGGGCACAGCTACTACCATGTCGGTCATCGACAAGGACGGCTGCTATATAGGCGGGTTGATCATCCCCGGGCTGCGGCTGTCGGTAGATGCTTTGAGCGCGCGTGCCGCCCAGCTCCCCTATATCCATTTGGGCGCGCCGGAGCGGCTGATCGGGACCAATACGGTTAGCTGTATGCAGGCCGGCGCCATTTACTCCAACGCCGCTATGCTGGATGGACTTTCCCAGCGGGTGGAGGAGGAGCTTGGCCAGCCGGTTACGGTTGTGGCTACCGGCGGCCTGATGGGCACGGTGCTGCCCTTTTGTAAGCGTCCGATCCAGTATGATGAGAACCTGATGCTGGAGGGCCTGCGGATCCTGTATGAGAAGAACCATAGGACCAAGTGACCCGGCCTCTCAAAATTATACCATTTGTGTCTGCCCCGATAGACAGACGACGGCATAGGTCGGCGACGCTCCGGACCGGCGGGGCCGAATATTCCAAGGTAATCTGCAAGATTCCGGCCCAAAGGCCTTCAAAACCAAGAGAGATGCGTGCGCCTCTGCAAACCAGCACGGCTTGCAGAGGCGCATTTTTTCTTTCCCTTTTACAGAAGGCGAGGCTACTTGCCCGCTCTGGAAAGCTGACAGCCGGGATAGTACCAGCTTAGGATTTCCAGATAGCTGCTGCCCTGGGCGGCCATGTAGTTGGCCCCGTACTGACTCATGCCCACCCCGTGACCGTATCCCCGTACGGTGAAAACCATCTGCCCGTCTGCGCCCACCGCCAGATCGAAATTGGCAGAGCGCAGGCCAAAGGCGGTGCGCAATTCACTACCGGTCAGTTCCTTGCCGCCCAGCGGGTAGGTAAGGACCGTTCCCGACTGGCTGCGCGTCGGCTCTGTCAGCCAGTCGGCCGGCTCTCCTTCCAGAACCGCTCCCAGCCCGGCCGCCTTTTCCTTGAATACGTCAGGGCTGACGCGCACTTCACTGAGGTAGTCGGGCGAGAGCAGATCTCCTACGCTTTCCACCGGTTGTAGATAGGGATAGTCCTGCCCCCACACGTTTTGTGCTGATTCGGTTTTTCCGCCGGAGATACAGTGATAGGCCGCCAGAATAGGTTCTCCCTCATAGGTAATCAGATATCCGTCCACTGCGGCGATAGCACTGTCCAGTCGGGCGGCCCATTCCTCATAGCTGTCGCCCCATTTTTCTCTGGCCGTCTCCCGGCTGCAATAGGCCTGATCTTTGGAAGAGTCGGTGGTCAGGTCATATGTCCCCTGTCCGCTCTGCATACGTTGCCACTTTTTGCGGCAGGCAAAGGTGTAACACACCACCGCCTGCGCCTTAATGGCCTCCTCTTCGCTGTCGGGAGAAATTTCGGCCGCTACCGCGCCGAAAATATAATCTGCGGCCGACAGCTTTTCCACCTTGCCGGTCTCATGGTTCAGCACTTCAAAATACGCCATTTTTTCAGGAAAAACATCATTTTGCCCGTCGGCCGGCCCCTCTTGCGTGCCTTTACCCCCATTGTCGCCGGACGGAATGGACGCCAGCGGCAGAAGCAGCATGCTGAAAAACAGCAGGGCGACAATAAAAATATAAGGATTTTTCATGGGATATTCCCACCTTTCTTGTCCGAAGTTATCAGATAACATGGATTCCTAGGTCAACGCGCCGCGGGTTTTGGTTGACATATCCCTTCTCACAAGATAAAATAGAAGGGTATCGGATACGGAAAATATATCCGTCCTTGTTTTCGCTAAAGATAGGGACCGTAAATTACGGCCCTTGTCCATATGTATGCCCCCGGCGGCACAGGCAGAACCTGTCCGACGGGATTTTTGACAAAGGATGTGTTCCCTTGAAACCAAAAGTTTTTTGGATTTTGTGTGCAGTGTTTTTGCCTTTGGCCGTAATTGGCCGGACGGTGCAGCTGCTGGTCATGACCGAACCGGTGACCGGCTTTTTCCGTAAGGAGTACGCGGGGATGGGTATCGCCATGGGATGCCTGCTGGCAGCGGTTCTGGTGGTGCTGCTCATTTTAAGCAGACTGTCCAAGCCGCCGGCCAATCCCTACCGTGGCAGAAGCGTGCCCCTGGCCCTGGCGGCCTTCCTCCTGGCGGCGGTCCAGCTCTATGAAGCGGCTACGGTGGTGGTATCCGACCGTCAGATAGGCCTTTCTCTGGTGCTCAATGTGCTGCTGTTATTTGGCTCGGTGGCCTTTTTTGCCATGCTGGGTATCAGTCGGGTTTCTGACCTGCCCCTGCCGCGAAGCCTCACCATCCTGCCCGTTCTGCTTTGGATTTATAAGGTGATTTCCGCCTTTACGGAATATACCGGCATGGCCAATATTGCTGAAAATATTCTGACTGTGGCGATGCTGTGCTTCTCTTTGCTTTTTATGCTCCAGCAGGGCAAGTATTTAAGCGGAGATCTGAAAAAATCCGGCCGATGGCTTACCGGCGGCGGTATCTGTACTGCCATTCTCTGCGCTACTTCCACCCTGCCGCGGTATATTGTGGCGCTGGCGGGGAAAAGCCAGTTGATTCACGAGGGGGTTATGCCCAACCCTTCCGATCTGGCGCTTTGCGTCTATATCCTCGTTTTTCTTTTATGTGTATTTCCCAGGGAAAAGCAAGTACATGCCCGGGGTCCAGTCCAGCCCCAGGAGGCGTAAAAATATATCTGTAAAAGTTTATTACAGCCGTCCTTAATGACCTCTATCGGTCTGGCGGCCCTATGCA
The DNA here is from genome assembly GCA_019417145.1 of Clostridiales bacterium. Taxonomy (GTDB): domain Bacteria; phylum Bacillota; class Clostridia; order Oscillospirales; family Acutalibacteraceae; genus Howiella. Next base: position 869 of record DXVY01000127.1, on the reverse strand, counting down.
TCGATGGGGCGTTCCAAGCCCCAAAAGCGCACGGATTTCTTTGGCGGCCCTTTTGGGGGGCCGCCTTTTGTGTCTTTAGACGTCTGATTATATACGCGGAGGCGATTTGGTTTTGGCCAAGGCGCGGCCTTTACTTCGAATTTTGTTATCCTGTCTGCAATTTCCTTTGGACGTTTCGTCCGCTTTTGAACAAGAGAAAACGCCGAATGCGAGGGTTGCCCCGCGTTCGGCGTTTTTCGATTCTGGCATATATAGGCGGGCGCGAGGGAGCTCCCGCGCGTTTCTTACGCGCCGGCCCCAGCACCTTCCTTAGCCCATGGCTATGGCTTTCCGGCTGCTGTTTCTCATTTGCGGCAAACACGATTGGGTCGGTGTTTTACCTGCCTTACATGGGCGTTTTGTTGATGGACCAACTCCACACCTTTCCGTTTTGGATGCTAACCAGGAGATATTCCGATCCATTGGTAAATTCACGGTGGTCCAAGGAACCGATAGGCGATGCGAAGTTCTTGCCATACAGGGCTTCCAACGCCTCTGTGCTGTCTCCCACCCGCAGCCCCTCGGCCGTGGGCACATCAGGGGTATCCACATAAAAGCCATCGAAAATCCCGTCTTCGTCATATTGATAGAGCACGCCGTCGGTGGTCTCGTAGGTAAAGCTGCCGTTGGCGGGACTATATTGTCTGCCGTCATCAATAATCTCTATGTTGTCTATCAAAGAATTATCCGCAGGCTTGAGCTCCAGCCCCTTTTCCCGCAGCGTTTGCAGCAGTTCTTCAGGCGTGAGGCCAAAGGGGATTCCATTGACCGATGCGCTGAAGGTTTTCACATTTTCAGCGGAATAGGACACGCTGCCCGACGGATCGTTG
>DXVY01000126.1 GCA_019417145.1 Clostridiales bacterium | reverse complement strand
CCCGCTTCCGGGTATATTTTGAGACGGCCGCCGCCGACCCGCTGCAAAAGAGGCTGGAGGCGTTTCTGGCCCGTCCCTCCATTACGGCGGAGAAGAAGGGGAAAAAGGGCAAGATTACCACGGTAGAGCTGGCCGGAAGGGCCGCGGACGTGACCTTTGCGCCGGCGGACGAGGGGCTAAATATGGAGTGGACACTGCCGGCCGGCAACGACAATCTGAATCCCATGCTGTTGCTGGACGTCATGGAGGCGCAGGCGCCGCTTCCGCCTTATCGAATCACGCGGCTGACGCTGCTGACGGCCGACGGGGACGTGTTTCAGTAATTCCCGAAAATATTGCTTGCAATTGGAGCGGTATTGTGGTATCATATTTTAGCATTTGATGATCGCCATGCCTTTTGGTGGGATCAATGCCGGAAACGACATTGAAGCGGACGGTCCTCTGCGTTGTGGAACGGTATGAACGTCTGAAATTAAAGGAGGATTTTTTGCAATGGATATTCTGAAGCAATTGACCGAGAGCCAGCTTAAGGCCGAGGCTCCGGTGATCAACATCGGCGAGACCGTGCGGGTGCACGTGAAGATCCGCGAGGGTGAGCGCGAGCGCATCCAGGTTTTTGAGGGCACCGTAATCGCCCGCAACAACAGCGGTATTGCCGAAACCTTTACCGTTCGCCGCGTGTCCTACGGCGTAGGTGTGGAGCGCGTTTTCCCTGTGCATTCTCCCAACGTCGCCAAGGTGGAGACTGTGCGCCGGGGTAAGATCCGCCGCAGCAAGCTGTATTATCTCCGCGACCGGGTGGGTAAGGCCGCCAAGGTCAAGGAACAGATCGGATAAGTTGAATGGATGTGGCAAGGGAGGGGACAGGTTCTGTCTCCTTTTTTGCTGTTTTATGCATGTACCGGCATTAAAGCCGGAAAAAACGGTTAGGTAAGGTGAGGACAATGGCAGATAGACCGGAAGAAACGCCCGTCGACTTTTCGCAAGGGGAGGGGCCGTGGGAGGAGAATACTTTCGCAGGTTCGCGCATGCAGGAAAAGGAATCTATGCAGGCGGCCGGGGAGGCATCTGCCCAAGCGCAGCGCTCCCAAAACAGCCTTGCCGCCGGTTCTGAAGAAACCGCACCGGGTGGACCATTGTATAAGGCGGACGCCTCGGCGGCGGGCGCAGAGCTGGATTTAGGACCTCAGGCGCTGGAAGGGGTGAAGCGCCCCGGCGGGAAAAAAGGAGATAAGCGGGATCTGGTGCGGGAAATCTACGACTGGATCGACGCGGTTGTGGTTGCCGTCATTGCGGTGGTAGTCCTTTTTACCCTGGCCTTCCGGGTGGTGGGCGTGCAGGGAAGCTCCATGCTACAGACCCTGCATCCGGACGACAAGGTCATCATCAGCAACCTTTTCTACGAGCCCAAAGCCGGCGATATCGTGGTTATCTCCCGAAATTATACCAACGATGAAAACCAGCTGCGCAACCGGGACAGCGAGCCCATCATCAAGCGCGTCATCGCCACCGAGGGACAGACGGTGGATATCGATTTCGAGGCGGGCACCGTATCGGTGGACGGGGTGCTGCTGGACGAGCCCTACGTGTGGGATGAATACGGCCGCGGCACCGAGCTCAGATATGACATTACATTTCCGCAGACCGTGCCGGAGGGACACATATTTGTGATGGGAGACCACCGCAACAATTCGCTGGACAGCCGCTCCTCCGAGATCGGCATGGTAGACGAGCGATACGTGCTGGGGCGGGCGATTTTCCGCATACTGCCCTTCGGCGCCTTTGGAGGTTTGTCTTAAACATGAACGGAACGCAGAACATCCAGTGGTTCCCCGGGCATATGGCCAAGACCCGGCGGAAGATTGGGGAGAGCCTCTCCCAGGTGGATGCGGTTGCGGAGATTGTGGACGCCAGGATACCCGCCGGCAGCCGGAACCCGGAGCTGGCGGGTATTTTGGCCGGTAAACCCGCCCTCATCCTGCTGAATAAGGCCGATTTGGCCGATCCGTCCGTCACCGCCAGCTGGATACGCCGCTATAAGGAAGAGGGCGTTTCGGCCCTGCCGGTGGATTGCAGGACAGGACGGGGGCTGGGAGAATTTCGTCCGGCTGTGCGCGCGCTGCTGGTCGATAAGCTGGCCCAATACAAGGCCAGAGGCATGGAGGGTAAAGCCCTGCGCGTTATGGTGGCGGGGATCCCCAATGTGGGCAAGTCCTCCTTTATCAACCGCCTTGCCGGCGGCAGCCGGGCCAAGGTGGAGGATCGCCCCGGCGTAACCCGCGGCAATCAGTGGTTCAAAGTATCCGGCGACCTGGAGCTGCTGGACACTCCCGGCGTGCTCTGGCCCCGGTTTGACGATCCTGCGGTAGGGGAGAGATTGGCCTTTACCGGCGCTATCAGGGATCAGGTGGTGGATATGGAGACCCTGGCGGCGGCCCTGCTGGCCTTTTTGGGGGAGGAATACCCCGATCTGCTGGCCGCCCGTTACGGTTTTTCGCCTGCCTCCGTCGCCCCGGAGCCGGAGGATAGCCTCCTCTGCGAGGATACGGGCGGTACGGATGGTGCGGCCCTCCGCTGGGGCGTTGCCCTGCTGACCGAGGTGGGGCGGCGGCGGCGGATGTTTGCCGGCGGCGGTGAGATTGATACGGCGCGGGCTGCGGCCGTGGTGCTGGATGAATTCCGCGGCGGAAAGCTGGGCCGCATCAGCCTGGAACGGCCGCTGTAGCCGCGGCGGCCGTAGCCTGTTGCCCCAGCCGCCGCGCAATGGCTATCCCCGGTTGTGCCGGGGATTTTTTTGCGGGGAAGGCCCTGTAAAGAAAAATACTTGACAGACGGCAGGCGGCCGGGTATACTGTTAACCTGTAAGGCAGATTCCTTTACAGTCTGAAAGGAGGGCGGCGGAATGGCCAAGGATTATACCATCGCCTATCTGCTGGACCTGTACGGTCCCGTGCTGACCGAAAAGCAGCGCGTCCTCATGGACTGTTATTATAACGACGACCTGTCCCTGTCGGAGATATCGGAAAACGAGGGCATCACCCGCCAGGGCGCGCGGGATGGGATCAAGCGCGCGGAAGGACAGTTGCGGTCTTTGGAAGAGAAGCTGGGGCTGCTGAGAAAGAGCAGGGAGCAGGCGGCGGAGGCTGCAAAGATCCGCGCCGCGGCGGCAGAGGCGGCGGCTCTTGTGGAACAGGGGGCCGGCGAGTCCCGCGTCCTGGGGGAGCTGCAAAAGATCGATCGGGCCGCCCAGCGACTGCAGGACGGGTTTGCGCCCGGTGTTTGAGAGATGAACGAAGAAGGTGACGGTATATGGCGTTTGAAGGCCTTTCAGATAAGCTGGCCGCGGCCTTTAAGAGGCTGCGATCCAAGGGGAAGCTCTCGGAGTCGGACGTAAAGGAAGCCATGCGGGAAGTGCGCCTGGCCCTTTTGGAGGCCGACGTGAACTATAAGGTGGCCAAGGACTTCACCAACGCGGTCACGGAAAAGTGCATTGGCGAAAAGGTGATGGAAAGCCTGACCGCCCCCCAAATGGTCGTTAAAATTGTCCGGGACGAGCTGACCGCCCTGATGGGTGGGGAGCATGTGCGCATCAATACCGCGTCCCGGATTCCTACGGTTATCATGATGTGCGGCCTGCAGGGCTCGGGTAAGACCACCCACAGCGCCAAGCTGGCTAAAATGCTTCGGTCGCAAGGGCATCGCCCCCTGCTGGTAGCCTGCGATATCTATCGTCCGGCCGCCATCGACCAGCTGAAGGTAGTGGGTGAAAAGGCGGGGGTTCCCGTGTTTGAGAGGGGAACCCAGAAGCCGGAGCGCACCGCAAAGGAGGCGGTTCGCCACGCCAGGGATTACGGCAATGATTTCGTCATTCTGGATACCGCCGGCCGGCTGCACATCGATACCGAGCTCATGGCCGAGCTCAAACGGGTGCAGGAGGCTGTGGAGCCTAATGAGATCATGTTGGTGGTGGACGCCATGACCGGCCAGGACGCGGTCAACGTGGCCAAAACCTTCAACGACCTGCTGGAGATCGACAGCGTCCTGCTGACCAAGCTGGACGGCGATACCCGGGGCGGCGCGGCCCTGTCGGTGCGGGCCGTGACCGGCAAGCCCATTAAGTTTGTGGGCACGGGGGAAAAGCTGGACGATCTGGATGAGTTTCATCCCGACCGCATGGCTTCCCGAATTTTGGGTATGGGCGACATGCTTTCCCTGATCGAGCGGGTGGAGAACCAGATCGACCAGCGGGAGGCCGAGTTGGCCGCCAAAAAGCTGAAGGAAAATTCCTTTGATATGAACGATCTGCTCGCTCAGTTCCAGCAGACCAAAAAAATGGGCCCCATCAAGCAGGTGCTCTCCATGCTGCCCGGCATGGATAAGCAGCTCCGGGATGTGGACGTGGATGACCGGCAGTTGCTGCGCATCGAGGCTATTATCACTTCTATGACAAAAGGAGAGCGGGAAAAGCCGGAGATTATCAATCCCTCCCGGAAGCGTCGAATTGCCGCCGGCTGCGGCCTGCAGGTGGAGGACGTCAACCGGCTGCTCAAACAGTATGACCAGATGAAGAAGATGTTTAAGCAGATGAACGGCAAGTCCATGAAACGAAGGATGGGCCGAGGCATGCGGCTGCCCCAGAACCTGCCGCCGAATTTTAAAATGTAATCATTTTGTATTCTTAGAGGTCACCCTCTTGGAAGATAGAAATACCCATGAAAGAGGTGTAAACGAATGGCAGTTAAGATCAGACTGCGCCGCATGGGCGCGAAGAAGGCGCCCTTCTACCGCATCGTGGTGGCGGATTCCCGTTTCCCGCGGGACGGCCGCTTCATCGAGGAGATCGGCACCTATGATCCCACCCGGGATCCCGCCGAGGTCAAGGTAGACGGCGAAAAGGCCAAGAAGTGGATCGCCAACGGCGCCCAGCCGACCGATACCGTCAAGGCGCTGCTGAAGAAGAACGGCGTCCTGTAAGGCGTCGTAACTTTGGCCGGACCGGCGGCTCCTTGAGTGCGCCGGGCGCGAAATACTCCCTGCGCGGCAGGGAAACGATATAGGTTCTTCCGGCCCTATGCGCGGCCGGAGGCATACATTCAGGAGGTAGAATTCCATGACTGAACTGTTGGTTGCAATGGCCCAGGGCCTGGTAGAGGATCCCTCCCAGGTCACCGCCACCGTGGACGAGCCCGACGAGGAGGGCGTAGTGGTATATCATCTGCACGTAGCCCCCGACGATATGGGCCGGGTGATCGGCAAGCAGGGTCGGATTGCCAAGGCGATCCGCACGGTCATGCGCGCCGCCGCCAACCGCAAGAACGAGAAGGTCGCGGTGGAGATCGACTAGGCTAAGCCGGCGTTAGCCGACGGACAGGGCCGCGGCGGAAGCCGCGGCCCTGTTGTTTTGCCCGGAGGTCATGGCGCTTGTCCCAAAGCGGGATGACCTGCGGACAGAATGTGGATTAAGGGAGGAATGAAAATGCGCAAGCGCTTTCTGGAGACCGGAAAGATTGTGGGCACCCATGGAATCCGGGGAGAGATGCGGGTGCAGCCCTGGAGTGACAGCGCGGAATTTCTGACCCGGTTTGAAC
>DXVY01000125.1 GCA_019417145.1 Clostridiales bacterium | reverse complement strand
GGCTATACCAGCCTGGCCCATCCCTGGAGCGCCGGGGTGCTGGCCTGGATGAGCGAGGAGGTTTTGGGGATTAAAGCCGACGAGGCGGGCTTCTCCAGCTTTACGGTCAAGCCCCACCTGGGCCGGCAGCTGACCCGGGTGTCCGGCGGGACGCCCACCCCCTACGGCACCATCCAAGCCGCCTTTGACGTGGAGTCGGGCGCCCATGCGGTGACGGTGCCCGCCGGCACCACGGCCACCGTGGCCCTGCCCAAGGTGGAAAAGAGCATCACGGGCATCACCCTGAACGGCAGCCCCGCCGCGCCCTCCGGTGAGGACGAGGACTTTGTCTACTTCACCGGCCTTTCCGCCGGCACCTACAACTTCCAGGTAACCTACGAGGGACAGACGCCGGCTTACGAGGAGAGCGAATATGTCTACCCGGCCGAATTTGTGGGCAGGGATACCACCACCAAAGGCAGCTGGGGCGGGGTGTACGGCTCGGAGGGCTACCTGCTGCCCGGGTACGGCGGAAACGACGTCCGGGTGCTGCCGGACTATGTCAGCAACGTCCGGCTGTCCAAGGGCAGGCGGATTTCCCTTGTCACCGATTCGGACGACCCCAGGGCCCTTTCCTCCAACAGCTTTAACGCCGGCTCCCGGTCTTTGGGCGCCTACCAGAGCGACGACAACGTGGCCTGCTACCAGACCTTTACGGTGGATATCGACCTGCGGGAAAAACGGGAATACACCGTGGCCCTCTACTTTGCCGACTGGGAAGGGGAAGGCCGGGAGCAGATGGTGGAGATGTTCGACGGGGACACCCTCAATCTGGTAGCCCCCCTGCAGGCCGTCCGGGACTTTGAGGGCGGCGTCTATCTCATCTACAAATACGACAATTCCGCCCGGTTCCGCATCAACCAAATCCGGGGCAAAAACGCCACCCTGAGCGGTATTTTCTTCGGCGAGGGAGCGGGCAGCGGCCCGGCCTTCTCCACCGAGCTTGTGGATGACCAGGACGCCCGGGTGCAGTATACCGGCAGCGGCTGGCGCCACGACCCCATGGGGGACGCCTACAACGGCACCTTCAGCTATACCAATACCCCCGGCGACGGGGCCGAATTCACCTTTACCGGCATCGGCATCTCCCTGCTGGCCAGCATGGAGAGCAACCGGGGCATCGCCGAAATCTTCTTCGACGGGGAGTCCATGGGCACCTTTGACCTGTATTCGGCCGGTACGCGGCGGCAGGAAATCATCTTTGCCGATAATGACCTGACCTATGGGGAACACACCATCAAGATTGTGGCCACAGGCGAGAAAAATCCCCTGGCCCTGGACGCCTATGTGGATGTCGACGCCTTCGAGGTGCGCAACGAATTCCAGAATATAACCGAGGTCAGGGTGGACGACCAGCAAAGCCAGGTGACCTTCTCGGGCGCGGGCTGGACCCACGACCCCATTGACGGGGCCTATGCCGATACCTTCAGTTACTCTAAGCAGGCGGGGGATGCAGCCGCCCTCACCTTTACCGGTTCGGGTATATCCTATATCGCAAGCCGGGAAAACAACCGGGGCATTGCGGAAATCTTCGTCGACGATGTATCCCAGGGGACGGTTGACCTGTATTCTGCCGAGACCCTCCGCCAGCAGACCGTCTTTACCCTGGACGGATTGGAGGAAGGGGAGCACACCATCCGGGTGGCGGTCACCGGTGAGAAGAACCCGGCCGCCAGCGACGCCTATGTGGATGTGGACGCCTTTGCCGTCCGCTCCGCCCTCTTCGACGTGGACGCCCTGGCCGCAGGCCTTACGGTGCGCAGTCCCCAGCCGGGGGAGACCAGCCTGACCCTGCCGACCCTCCCCAGCGGCTTCCAGCTTTCCATCGTGGAAACCAGCCATCCGGCCGTTCTGGATACCGACGGCCATATTACCACACCGGCCATCGATATGGCGGTGCGGCTGCTCCTTCGGGTGTCCGACGGGAAGGATACCGCCGACCGGGAGCTGTATGTCATCGTCCCCGGCGCGGACTATGCCGCCAGCACCTACACCTACGATGATCACCAGGCGGCCATCCGCTACGAGGGCCAAGGCTGGACCCACGACCCGGGCGGCATCAACGTCTACCGCAATACCTACACCTATACCAATGCGGCAGGAGCTACGGCCAGTCTCACTTTTCATGGTACAGGGCTCACCTATATCGCCAGCAAGACGGCCAACCGGGGCATTGCCGAAATCTTCATCGATGGCGAATCCTACGGCAGGGTGGACTGTTATGCGGCCGCCCCCCAGACACAGGTAGAGGTATTCAGCATAGATAACCTGCCTGCAGGGGAGCATACCCTCCAAATCCGGGCTACCGGCGAGAAAAACGAGGCCGCCGACGGCACCTATGTGGAGGTGGACGCCATCCGGGTCACCGGTCCCTTTGACAACCGGCAGTACACACTGGTGGATGAAATGAATGAGGCCGTAAGCGCCCAGGGCAGCGGCTGGTCGCTGGGCAACGCCGTGTCCGGTTCCTATGACGCCACCCTCAGCTACAGCAACGTCCCCGGCGACTATATGGAATACACCTTCACCGGCACCGGTATTGCCTGCTTTGCCAGCAAGGAATCCAACCGGGGCATCGCCGAGATCATCCTGGACGGGGTATCCCAGGGCACGGTGGATATGTACAGCCCTTCCATCCTGCGCCAGCAGGAGATCTTCCGGACAGACACACTGGCATACGGGCAGCACACCCTGCAAATCCGTGTGACCGGCCAGCAGAATCCTGCGTCGGCCGGGGCTTATGTGGACGTGGACTGCTTTGAAACCTGCGCGCCCGTCCTGGACGCTGCGGCCCTTGTCAGCCAGCTCACCCTGCTGCCGCCCACTTTGGGGGAGGAAAATCTCTGGCTGCCCGAGCTGCCCGCCGGCTTCCAGCTTGCCATCACCGGCACCAGCCATCCGGACATTGTGGATACCGACGGCCGCATCACCTATCCGGAGCAGGATACCCAGGTGACCCTGACCCTCTCGGTTGCCGGGGCGGGGGAAAGGGATCTTACGGTGCAGATTCCCGGCGCGGGCCACAGCTGGGATGCGGATTTTACGGTGGACAAGGAACCCACCTGCACCGAAGCCGGCTCCAAATCCATTCACTGCAAAACCTGCGGCGAACGTAAGGAGGTTACCGTCATCGACCCCCTGGGCCATGCCTACGGGTCCTGGGAGACGGTGGAGGAGCCCACCTGTACGGAAGAGGGCCGGGAAGAACGCACCTGCAGCCGCTGCAAAGAAACCGAGACCCGCGCTTTGGCAGCGGGCCACAGCTGGGATGCAGAATACACGGTGGATAAGGAAGCCACCTGCACCGAGGCCGGCTCCAAGTCCATCCACTGCCAAAAGTGCGATGCCGTGCAGAATGAAACGTCCATCGACCCTCTGGGCCACGACTACGGCCCCTGGGAGACGGTGAAGGAAGCCACCTGCACGGAGAAAGGCGAGGAAGCGCGTACCTGCAGCCGCTGCAAAGAGACAGAAACCCGTACCCTGGCCGCCGGTCACGTGTGGGATACAGAATACACGATGGATAGGGAACCCACCTGCACCGAGGCCGGTTCCAAATCCATCCACTGCCAAAACTGCGACGCCGTGCAGGACGAAACGGCTATCGATCCCCTGGGCCACGACTTTGGTCAATGGGTGGTGACCGAAGAGGCGACGGTGGACAAAGAGGGGAGCAAGGAGCGGGTTTGCAGCCGCTGCGCCCAAAAGGAGACCGCAGTCATCGAAAAGCTGGAAGATACCGATACCTCACAGACCGAGCCCACCACGGGCTCTGACCAGACGACCGAGCCCGATCAGTCCGAAATCCCTTCTGATTCGTCCCAAACGACAGACGCCCCTTCCTCTGCGGAATCGCAAGTCGATCCGCCCCGCCAGGACAATACGCATCAGCAGGAAACCGGGACTTCTCCCAAAACCGGCGAGGTCGGTCCGGCAGCCGCCATGGCGGTTCTCATTCTATCTGCTGCGGCAGTCTGCTTGCGGGGGAGAAAAGGAAATGCCAAATGACCGTTTGGTAATTCGCGACGGTATGGGCTATAATCGTTGAGCGGCTCACAAAGCCAGTTTTGCGGCCCATGTATATTAGGGGAGGCGCATATTCCTTTCGGAATATGCGCCTCCCCCTTTAGCAGATGGTTTTCTATAGAGGAACACAAATTGAAGATTCTAAAAAAAGAAAGCGGCGGCTTGTTTCTTATATCCCTTAGGACGGATATCTTGTATCCCATCGTATGGTAAAATTTGTAGAATCCTGTATCGTAGTTTCTAAAAAAGATGGAAAGGAAGATACAGGAATGGGTCGAAAAGAATACAAAAGAACGGTTCGTCTGAATATTGCTAGGTATAGGAAGGAGAAGAATTACAGCCAGGAGCAATTGTCCGAGATGATAGGGAAGAATACCGAGTATATCGCCCAAATGGAGGGGGAGAACAGCCGAAGCTTTCCCTCCAGCGTGGCCATGATGGACATCGCCGATGCGCTGGAGGTGCCGCTGTATTTACTGTATGTCCGGGAGGAGGATCTGGACTCTACGCAGGGGTGAGGCTTTGGCTGTTCCAAAGCGCCTATCCGGGCGGTCTGGTCCTGACGGCGGCCCATACACCGGTTGGCGCCGCGCAATGTGCCCGGCGCACAGGAATTTTAACGATTATTGCCGACGGCGGCCCCGTTTTTTAAAAACGGGGCCGCCGCTGCTTTTTTCCGCGCTCGGCGCCGGCAACCTTTTCTATTTGGTCTTGCTGGGAACATTTCCAATTACACGGCGATAGGCCCGGTAAAAGGAGGAATAGTCCCCGAATCCGCAGGCGTATGCGGCTTGGGTGGCCGGCTCTCCGTTTTGAATCATCTGGTTGGCCAGCACCACCCGCTTGGCCACGATATAATTCCACACGGTGGTGCCCGTAGCCTGCTTAAACCGCTTGCTGAGGACAGGGCGGCTGATAAAAAACTGTTTTTCAATTTCCGATACCGACAGGTGGTTGCAAATATTTGCATTGATATGCTGTATAATTTCATAGATTCGCGGGTCTTCCACCTGCTGAAGGGGCACCCCGAACTTTTGGGCCGCAAAGCCCTTATATATCTCTTCCAATACGATATACAAATGATGTTGCAGCGGCCCGTACGCATGGGGCTGCTGGGATAGCAGCTCCTCTCCCTTTTGCAGGGTCCAGCGGATATATTCGGTATCCACGCTGTCGGGGGCATAGTAATTATCCATCCCCAGCATGCGCGCATCAAAGGGCTGCAACAGTCTTCCCGAGGGATCCAGTTGCAGGGCGGTCTCCTTCCAAAAGTGGAAATACCGCCGTTCATATACGCAGCCCGCGTCAATCTCCGCCCGGTGCATTTCCCCCGGCCGGAGCAACACAATGCTCCCCGAGGGGATGGGGTAGGCGTGCCCCTCCACCACAAAGGACCCGCTCCCTCTAAATATCATGTAAATTTCATAATGGCTATGGGTATGGACCCGGAAAAAATCCGGATTCATATTGCGGCTTATTTCGTGTTTGTAAAAAATATCCATATTTAGAAAACCACCTATTCTTTCGACACTCATTATACC
>DXVY01000124.1:3103-5633 GCA_019417145.1 Clostridiales bacterium | reverse complement strand
GTCATATCCTTTGGCACCGGCGAAATGAAAAAGCGGTACGGCATGATTTATGTGGATCAGGACGATGCGGGAAGGGGCACCCTGCGTCGCAGCCGAAAAAAATCCTTCGACTGGTATAAGCGGCTCATCGCGTCCGGCGGCTGACGCCGAGCAGCGGACCCCACCTGTTCAACCGAGAAAGCGAGGCATGGAAAAATGGTTTCCGAAAAACTGACCGTCGTCAACAAGCTGGGCTTTCATATGCGGCCGGCCAGCCGGTTCGTACAGGCTATGGCCAAGTATAAGAGCGATATCCACATTCTCTACAACGGCAAGGATGTGGACGGCAAGAGCATTCTCATCCTCATGGCCGCCGGCATCAAATGCGGCGCCGCAATCGAGCTTCGTTGTGACGGCCCCGATGAAGAGGCCATGCTCAAGGAGGCTGCCGCGCTGGTCCGGTCCGGTTTGGGGGAGGAGTGATCCCTATGTGAAAAGGCCCCGCTCCGGAGCATTACGCTCGGGAGCGGGGCCTTTTCATGTTCTTTTCACGGGCAGCGGTCGCCCGAACGTATGTTGTCCTCTCAGTCCTGTCGGGCCAGGATCTTGCATATTTCCATCACATCCGCGATGGTGATTTCCCCGTCTTTGTCCAAATCTCCCCGGAGAATTTCCTCCGTCGTGGGATCGGTGCCCGCCGACTCTCTGGCCATAATCTTACAGGCCTCCATTACGTCGGCGATGGTCACCTCCCCGTCCGTATCCAGGTCCCCGGGCAGATACACGTATACCGTGGCCGTGGCCGGCAACTCGGTCCCCTCTACCCTGCCGGACAGGGTAAACGTACCGACCGCCGCATATTGTTCGGGATCCGCCGTCTCCCACTGGACCGGCAGTTGGGCGGTTTGCTCATTGTCATAGGTCGCCTCCACCGTCTGGGGCAGGGCCGGCGGCTCTCCCACCGCCGTATAGGCCTCCACGGCTGCAATTTCGGTAACCTGCGGGTTGGTATCCGATTCCTTCTCCACCGAAACGGTGATGCTTTCGGATATCTCTCCGTCCCGGATAGAGGCGGTGACGGTCAGGACCGATGCGTCCTCATTTTCCCCAATGGTCAAAAGGCCCTTGCCGTCGATGGCTGTGCCTGCCTCGCCGCCGGACACCGCCCATTCCACCGCCTCGGCAGCGGGATAGGCGACAGCCAACAGCTGCACCTGCCCGCCCGGCGCGCCGGCCGCATTCTCCGGATAGACCGAAAGCAGCGGCGGGGTATCGGCCGTATTGTATACCCCGAATTCGGCCATCTGCACCCGGTTGGCACCCTCGTCGGCCGGATTCTCGCTGACCCTGCTGATCAGCATCTGGATATAGCGGGCTTCCACCGGCTCCTCCAACTGTATGGCCAGCGGCATCTTGAAGGGGGCTTCCCCGTCATAGACAGCCACTGTTTGCCAGTCGTCGCTTTCGGAACGGCGCACCTGGATCTCAAAGGCCTCGGGGAAGTTGCAGGTATCCCCCGCCGCCGTCACCTGATCGGTACGGGGATAGAGATGGAAGCGGTCCATGGTTTTCACCTCGCCCAGATCCAACTGGATCCAGGGCTTGTCGGCGGGAGTCCGCGAGCCCAGAGGCTCGGAGGTATAGCCCTTGCTGCTCTCCACCGAGGTCAGGATACCGTCTACCAGGTTGGCCGGCGCCCACTGAGCGCTGCCGTTGTTGGAAACGGCCGTAACCGTCGCCCCCTGGGTGATGAGCTGATGGTCGATTTTCTGGAAATGGACGATCAGCCGCTTGTTTGCATCCGCTTTTACCGTGACCGTGTCGTCGGTGGTCAACGCCGCCCCCGTCCAGCAGGCAAAAGCGTATTCCCCGCTATTTTCCGGCCGCACCTGCACCGTAACCTCTTCGCCTGCGGCCAGCTTCAAGGTGGAGGGCATATCCTGCCATGCCTCGCCGTCCACACTGGCGAGACAGCCGGCGCCCGGATCGGCGTTGACCAGGGTCACGTAATGATAGGGGGTCACGCCGGTCACAAACCGGAAGGCGCCCGCCACCGCGTGGAAGATCGCCTTGCCGTCCTCGGTCTTTTCATATACAATGCCGTCGGTCGTCAGGGTCAGATCCTCCGGCGCCTTGCCGTTGACCGTAAGGGTCTTGCCCTCCTCCACCGGCAGATAGACGTCGGCGGTGGTATTAGCCGGAATAGACGCCTCATAAATCAGGCTGTCAGCCTCATATCTCCAGTTGCTGACAATCGGTCCATAGGCCGAATTGTATGCACAGTCCACCGAGGAAATGGCCTGTTCCGGATTGGGCTGTAAAATAATGTTTTTAAAGCCGGGCTGCGCCGGGTCGCACATGATGCCGGCCATATAGCCGTACATCCACTCGGCCACCGCGCCCTTGGCATAGTGGTTAAAGGAGCTGTGTCCGCCGTTATAGCCCCGGTCGGCCGTGTAGCAGTCCCAGGTTTCCCAAATGGTGGTGGCGCCCTGGTCCACGCAGTAGAGCCAGGAGGGCTCGCCCCGCTGCAGCAGGATCTGGTATGCCA
>DXVY01000124.1:0-3093 GCA_019417145.1 Clostridiales bacterium | reverse complement strand
CGCGCCGATTTCACTCAGGGTTTGCATGAGAATGGAGGTGCCCACAAAGCCGGTTTGCAGCTTGCCGCCGTTGCGTTCGATGTTGGCAAGAAGGGCGTCCTTGGCCATCTGGCGGGCGTCCTCGTCGGGCAACAGGTCCAGGTACAGGGCCAGCAGGCAGACGGTCTGCTCGGTGCGTTTCAAGGAGCCGTCGGCGTTTACATACTGCTGCTGGAAATAGGCCTTCTGGCTCTCGTACAGATCGGCGTACTTGTTCATGTCCTGCCGATTGCCCAACACCTCGGCCATCTCGGACATGGCCAGGGCGTCCCAGGCGTAGTAGCAACAACCGATGAGCTTTTTGATGGTGTCGTCGTTGCTTTCATAGCCCAGCCAGTCGCCCCAAACCGGATCGCCACCGTCGGGGCCCTTTTGCTCCATATAGTCCATGAACCAGTCCATGGATTGGTAATTTTCCTCTATAATGGAGATATCGCCGTACATCTTATAGAGATTGTAGGGCACCAGCACGCCGGCGTCCGACCAGCCGGCCGCGCCGGGGTTCCGGTAGCAGCCCCTGGGCGCCACCTCGGGATAGTTGCCGTCCGGTCGCTGAGCATTGCGCATATCGTCCATCCATTTGTTTAAAAAGGCCTTGCTGTCGCTTAAATAGGCCGCGGTGGTGGAAAAGGCCAGGGTATCGTTGGTCCAGCCCTGCCGCTCGGCCCGCTGGGGACAGTCGGTGGGAATGCTCAGGAAGTTGCTGTACTGGCCCCATTTGATATTGCTGATCAACTGGTTTACATCCGGGTCGGAGGTTACGAGGGTACTTACATTCTCATGCACCGACGTGACCACGATTCCCCGCACATCATGGATGGTTACAGGCCGGCTGGCCGTCACCTCCACATATCGGAAACCATAAAAGGTGTAGGACGAATGATAGGTCTCCTTTTCCCCGCCGGCCATGGTATAGGTGGCGGTGGCGGCCGCGCCGTGGAGGTTGATGGTATGCAGGCTTCCCTCCGGTCCGTCGTTGCCCCGGGCAATCAGGCCGTCCTGATCATTGAGGGTCTCGCCGTGACGCAGGGTGATGCGGGTGCCCCGCTCGCCCTGGACCGTGATCTGGGACCAGCCGGCAAAGTTCTGGCCCAGGTCCACAATCGCCTTCTCCCCCGGTTGCAGGGTAAAGGCTTGGCCATCTCCGTATACGCCCTCCGGCACGATTTTCCCGTACTGGGTATCGTTAGCGCCGGTCACGTCCCGGTAGACGGTGGCCGACCGGGTATGTAGCTCCAGGTCCTCCCGGACCCGCACCTTTGCGCCGTCGGGAGCGGGATTGATCTGGCCCGTAAACTCGGTGTTGACCACCGCGTTCTCCCAACTCGTGTCGTCAAAATTCGTCTCCTTCCAGTCGGTGCCCACTGTAGCGTCATAGGATTCGCCGTTCCATATGTCGGCCATGCGCACAGGGGAATCGGCGGAGGATTTCCAGCTGGTGTCGGTGCCCACAACCTGGCTGGTGCCGTCGTCATACCGTAGCAGGAGCTGGGCGCGGACGGCTGTGTTCTTGCCCGGGCTGCCGCCCACGCCGCCGGTCCACCAGCCAGAAGTCACCAGGGCGGACAGGGCGTTGTCCGCCGCCAACATATGGGTTACGTCATAGGTAAAATAATGCACCTCGGTGTCCACCACCGCCGGTTCGCCGGACCAGGAGCCAAGCTGGGTAAAGCCGGGCTTGAGCTCGTCGTAGCGCACGCTGCCGTCCTCCTGCAGCGCGCCCACCCGTTGGCCGTTTATATACATATCAAATACGCCCAGGCCCGTAGCGTACAGCCGGGCAGACTGCAACGTCTTGCCCGCGGGCAGAGAAAACTCCTTGCGGAAAATGGGGGCGGATTCGGGGGACTTGAGCACGTCCACCTGATAGACAATCAGCGCGCCATCCACCACTTCCCCCTTGCCAAAGGGATTGTAATCGGCAAAATCATAGTCGTAGATTACCCGGCCGTTTGTATCGTCGGTATAGTCGATCATCTTCATGTTGGCCGCCGTGCCCCTCTCCTCTCCCCAGGAGCGCACGCCGATCCTGCCAAGCACCGGGCCGAAACTATTTATCTCCTCAAAGGTTTTGGTATCCGCCAAGGTATCGTTTATATAGGTCTTGATCTCGGTCTTGGTCACGTCGATCTTCACATGCACAGGGGTCTGGGCAATACCATCCACCCCGCCCACCAGGTCGGTGATATCGGTGTACAGCTTATCGTAAATGGAATTATCCTTATAAACCTGCTGCCGGATGAGCACCCGTCCGGGCTGGATCTCATCCGAATTGATCTGCCACATATGATAGGTCTGGTCGTCCAGAACATTGAACAGGATGCCTACGGCATTGTGCTGACAGGAGAAATCGCCCTCCACCGTGTAGTGAAAGGAATCCGGCACCTGTCCGGGAACGGGCTTGCCCTGGCTGATCCACTGGGACTGGTCCCAGCCCTCCCTGCCGAACAGGCCGGTTTCAAACGCGGCCGTATCCGACTGCACCTCTTTGCCGTCCTTATCCCAGACCACCGTCTTCCAGTAATACCGCGTGGAGGACTCCAGCGCCTCCCCGGCATAGACGATGCCTATGGACGTCTCACCCGTCTGCTTTTGGGAATCCCAGACCATTTCCTCAAAATCCGGGTCGGCGGCCACCAGCACCTGATAGGCCGTCTGCCGCTGTCCCATAACCGACGACTGCATCTGCCAGCTAAAGCGCGGATTTTTAGCGTCGATGCCCATAGGATTGATCTCGTCCTCGGTCTTTAAATTTACAATTTTTGTATCTTCCGATACGGCCGCCGCATTCTGCAATGGCGCCATGGCCGACACCCCCAAAGTTAATCCCAACGTCAGAGCCAGCAGGGCTCTGGGCCATCGTTTTTTACCCATTTTCACAACCTCCTGACAAATCGCACAACATCTTCTGTATATTTAGTATACAAAAAAGGGGCAAAAAGCGCATTGACCTTTTTGCTCCTTTTTATTGACGTATTCACTTCTCCCGAAATTCTCCCGGCGTAATCCCAAAAGATTTTTTAAAAAGCCCGTAGAAAAAATTAAGATTGGAAT
>DXVY01000123.1 GCA_019417145.1 Clostridiales bacterium | reverse complement strand
GTCATGGAGCATGTGGACGGCATGGCGGTGGCCATCAGCGAGATGTTCGCATACGAGAAACAGGTGGACCCGGAGAGCATCCAGATCCGGACTGAGGGGGATGTGCAGACGGTTGGTCTGGACCAGACGTTGCAGTTGTACATCGACACCCAACCGGACTACGCCAACAACCGGAACGTAAAGTGGACGGTGGAGGACGAGAACGGGAATCCTTCGGAACTGGCCCGGGTAGGATTTGACGGGGTGCTGCGGCCGTCGGGCGTGGGGAAGATCGTGGTAAAGGCGTCCCTGCGCAGCGACCCGACCATCACGGCCAGCCTGGAGCTGGAGATCACGGAGAGCAAGCCCGTGGTCAAGGGCGACCTGGATAAGGATGGAGAGGTGACCATCGCGGACGTGATGGAGGCCTGCAAGGTCATGGCCCGAGAGGCGGCGGGCACCGATCCCACGGACGATGAAATTGCCCGTGGCGACCTGGACGGGGACGGGGAGATCACCATCGCCGACGTGATGGAGATCTGTAAGATCCTGGCCCGTCAGGGTTGACCGGCGTCCCGGTATAGGACCGGGGAAAATAAAAAGGCACGAGCCTAAAAGGCTCAAAAACGCCGCCCTGGTCCAAAGTCGACCGGGGCGGCGCTGTGTGTAGAAGGTGTAGATGGATAGACGGAAGCCGCGTATGCAGAAGGGGCTATAAAGCAGAGGACGCGTACAGATGAAAATCTGCAACCGGGAAGAGAAAAGCAGACACCCGCAAGCAAGGGCGTCTGCTTTTTTTGAGAGATTTGGCCTGCAAAAGCAGGTCACCCGACCCCCTGCGGACAGAGCAGCTCGCAGCCGGCGGCCCGGATGGCCTCGGTCAGGGTAGGGGAGGGCATTTGGTCGGTGATCACGGCGTCCAGCATATCGAAGCCGCAGGTGCGGCCGAAAAAGACCCCGTCGAACTTGCTGGCGTCGCACAGCAGGACCCGCGCCTTGGCCCGGGCCAGCATGCGGCGCTTGAGCTGGGCCTGCTCCACCGATGCCTCGGTGACCCCCTCGGCGGCGTCCAGGCCGGAGCAGGAGATGAAGGCCACGTCGGTGCGGATGCCGGCCAGGTATTCCAGGGTGTCCGCTCCGATGATGGAGTTGGAATTGGTGGCCACCACCCCGCAGGGCAGGTAGATGCGGGCGTCGGTCTTCTCGGAGAGCAACAGGGCGTTTTTCAGCCCGGTGGTGATGACGGTGAGGGTATGGAACCGGTCCAGCAGGGGTATCACGGCCCCGGCCGTGCTGCTGGAATCCAGAAAGAGGGAGGAGGAGGAGCGGATAAAGTCCACCGCCAGCTCGGCGATCTGCCGTTTTTCCCGAATGTGCTCCTTCTCCCGGATGGTCAGGGCCGATTCCACATTGGAGCTTTCCAGGGTTACGGCGCCGCCGTGAGAACGCTTGAGAAGCCCCGCCTTCTCCATGGCGCACAGGTCCCGGCGGATGGTGGCCGGGCTGGAATAGAGCTGCCGGCTCAGCTCTCCCACCGTCACCGCCTTCTTGCGGTTGACCATCTCCAGTATCCTGTTTTGCCGTTCCAGAATCAGCATGGGATATTCTCCTTTCGGGAATTGTGCTTACATTTGCGCGTTTTCGAGCGTAAAGGGGTAGTTGAATGCGTGATTTTCAATCTTCCGGCAAGACCTAGACGGACGTTGGGGGGTATGCTATACTGTCCATGCGGTGCGCCCCGCGCGACCATGCCGGAGAGCGGGGCGGACCGGGGACTGCGCGTTTTTGCTTGTCCCTTGCACGTATAGTATAACAAATCCGGCCGGCCGGCGCAACCGCCGGCGGCTGAAAAGAGGAGGGGGCTCCCCGCTTGCAAGCATCAAAACGAGTATTGGCCTTTGACTTCGGCGCCTCGGGCGGCCGGGCCATGCTGGCCTGGCTGGAGGAGGGCGGCCTGCGGCTCCAGGAGGTTCATCGCTTTGTAAACCAGCCGGTGGCGGCGGCCGGCCGTCTCTATTGGGACGTGCTGCGGCTGTTCCACGAGCTCAAGCAGGGCATGGTGAAGGCCCAGGCGGCCGGGGGCTTTTCGGCTGTGGGCATCGATACCTGGGGGGTGGATTTCGGCCTATTGGACCAGCGGGGCCGGCTGCTGCAAAATCCCGTGCACTACCGGGACCGGCGGACCGAGGGAATCATGGATCGGGTTTTTGCCGCCGTTTCCAAAGAGGAACTTTATGCACGCACGGGCATCCAGTGCCTGCGGATCAATACCATCTACCAATTGGCCGCCCTGCAGGCGGAAGAGCCGCAGACGCTGGAGCTGGCCCGCACCCTATTGCTTATGCCCGATCTGCTGGCCTATCTGCTCACCGGCGCCAAACGGGCGGAATATACCAATGTGTCCACCACCAACCTGCTCAACTGTGAAACGGGGGATTGGGACTGGGAGATTATCCGCCGTCTGGGACTGCCGGACGCGATCTTTCCGCCTCTGATCCGGCCGGGGGAGACCTATGGGACCCTGCTGCCGGAGGTCTGCGAGGAAACGGGCTGCCCGCCTGTGCCGGTGCTGGCCGTGGGCAGTCACGACACGGCCTCGGCCGTGGCCGCACTTCCTACAGGGGAGGAGGGACCGGCCTTTCTGTCCAGCGGGACCTGGTCCCTGTTTGGCGCCGAGCTGTCGGCGCCCCTGCTGACCCGGGAATCGGCCGCCGCCAACTTTACCAACGAGGCCGGGTGCGGGGGGACCGTACGGTATTTGAAGAACATTATGGGCCTGTGGCTGGCCCAGCAGTGCCGGGCGCATTGGGAGCGGCAGGGGCAGGACGTGTCCTACACCCTGCTGGACGCCGAAACCGAGGCGGCCGCGCCCTTTGTGAGTTTTATAGACCCCGACCATCCCCGGTTCGAGCTGCCGGGCGACCTGCCGGCCAGGGTGAGGGACTACTGCCGGGAGACCGGACAGCCTGTGCCCCAGGGCAGGGGGGAGGTCCTCCGCTGCATCTACCAAAGTCTGGCCCTTACCTATCGGTTCAACCTGGAACAGCTTCGGCGGCTCACGGGGGGGACCTACGGGACGCTGTACGTGATCGGCGGGGGCATCAAGGACCGGCTGCTGTGCAAGATGACGGCGTCGGCCTGCGGAACGCCGGTGGAGGCCGGTCCGGCGGAGGCTACGGCCAGCGGCAACGCGGCGGCGCAGCTTATGGCCTTGGGCGAGCTGGCCGACTGGAGAGATGCGCGACGGGCTGTGGCCGCCGGCGCACAGATCACCCGGTATGAGCCCCGGGACACGGATGCGTGGGCGGACGCATACGACCGGTTTTTGAAGTTGGTAAAACAATAGCCATCCATCATGAAGATATAGGAGGAAAAACGCATGGCACAGGCGATTGAAAAGGCCTATGAACTGGCGCGCGAGCAATACGCGGCCATTGGCGTGGACACCGACGCGGTCTTGGAAAAGCTGAAGGAGACGCCCATCTCCCTGCAATGCTGGCAGGGGGACGATATCAAGGGCTTCCTGTTCAGGGACCAGACCCTGTCCGGGGGCATCCAGGTCACCGGCAACTATCCCGGCGCGGCCCGGAATATCGAGGAGCTGCGGGCGGACGTGGAAGAGGTGCTGTCCCTGCTGCCGGGGCGGCACAAGCTGAGCCTGCACGCTATCTACGCCGACACCGACCAAAAGGTGGACCTGGACCAGCTGGAGCCCCGGCATTTCGCCGGCTGGGTGGATTGGGCCAGGGACCAGGGCGTGGGACTGGATTTCAACCCCACCTGCTTTTCCCATCCCATGGCCGACACCGGCTTCACCATCTCCAGCCCGGACGCCCGTGTGCGGGAATTCTGGATTCGGCACTGCGCCGCCAGCCGCCGTATCGGGGAGAGCTTCGGCCGGGCGCTGGGGCAGACCTGCGTCACCAACCACTGGTTTCCGGACGGGTTCAAGGATACCCCCGTGGACCGCTTGGGTCCCCGTCGCCGCATGATGGAGGCGTTGGATCAGGTCTTTGCCGAGAAAATCGACGAACGGTACAATCTGGACGCGGTGGAGAGCAAGGTCTTCGGCATCGGCGCCGAGAGCTATACCACCGGCTCCAACGAATTCTGTCTGGGCTACGCCGTGAGCCGGGGCAAGCTCTGCTGCCTGGACGCGGGGCATTTCCATCCCACCGAGTACATATCCGACAAGATTTCGTCGGTGCTGCTGTATACGGGGCAGCTGCTGCTCCATGTCAGCCGCCCGGTGCGGTGGGACAGCGACCATGTGGTCATCATGGACGACGAGCTGCTGCATATTATGCAGGCCCTGGTCCGGCCGGGACTGCTGGAACGCACCCATATCGGGCTGGACTTCTTTGACGCCAGCATCAACCGCATCGCGGCCTGGGTCATCGGGGCCAGAAATACCCGTAAGGCCCTGCTGCGGGCCATGCTGGAGCCCACCCACCGGCTGACCGAGCTGGAGCTTGCCGGCAACTACACCGACCGGCTGGCCCTGACCGAGAGCTATGGGTCCTACCCCTATGGCGCCGTCTGGGACTATTTCTGCCTGACCCAGGGCGTGCCCGTCCGGGAGGATTGGCTGCGGGAGGTCCGGCGGTATGAAGATACGGTCCTGTCGGGCCGGTAAGAGCGATTACGGCGATAAATAAGGAGATGCGAATGATGCTGCATATGTTAGAGGCCCCCTTCCTGCGCCAGATGCGCAAGGTGGCGGGCATTATGTACGACAAGGGCTGGGACGAACGCAACGGCGGCAACATCAGCCTGATGCTGGATCGGGAGGCGGTGGAGCCCTATCTGGATCTGTCCCGGCCCGGCCGGCTGATCCCCATGGACTTTGACGCCTCGCTGCTGGCCGGAAAGCTTTTTCTGGTCACGGGCACGGGCAAGTATTTTATGAATATCCCCGACGATCCGGAAAACAATCTGGGGCTTATCCGGGTGGCCGCCGACGGCCACGGGGTGGAAGTGCTGTGGGGATACGCCGACGGCGGCGCCCCTACCAGCGAGCTGCCCGCCCATTTTATGAGCCATATGGCGCGGCTGCAAAGCAATCCGGCCAACCGGGTGGTCATGCATACCCACGCCACCAACCTGCTGGCTATGACCTTTGTGGAAGAGCTGTCCGATCAGCATTTTACCCGTATATTGTGGCAGATGTGCACCGAATGCATGGTGGTCTTCCCGGACGGGGTGGGGGTCCTGCCCTGGATGGTCTGCGGTGGGGACGAGATCGGCCGGGCGACCGCCCGGAAGATGGAAGAATTTCGGCTGGTCATTTGGGCTCACCACGGGATTTTCGGCGCGGGCGCCGATCTGGACGAGGCCCTGGGACTGATCGAAACGGCCGAGAAGGCCGCCGAGGTCTACATGAAAATTAAGGGCATGCCCCTGCGCCAGACCATCACCGATCAGCAGCTCAAGGACCTGGCCGACGCCTTTGGGGTCACCCCGCGGGCAGGATACCTACACCTTTAAAAACCTTTGAAAAATCCCCGCCCTGTCGGCCTTTTGCGGCCGGCGGGACGGGGGTTTTCTTTTGGGCCTATGGGCGGTACCCGTCCGCCGCACGCCCAACCGCCTCCCGGGCGGGGGCCTATGGGGAGATAGGCGGGCGGCGGACGGGTACCGCCCATAGGCCCAAAAG
>DXVY01000122.1:3243-5670 GCA_019417145.1 Clostridiales bacterium | reverse complement strand
GCAGAGCAGGATAAAGGGCAGGGCAGGGGACATGGGGGGCCGCCTCCTTTTTATTATGATGCAAAACGCGCCGCGGATGCCCGGGCGGCCTGTGCCCCGCCCTCTTCCTCCGCCGGCGTTTTCCCTTATCATTTGTATGGCCCCGGCCGTACCTCCTATGACAGGTGCGCGGTTGTGATTATATGTGATGCGTTTTACCGTATTTTATGCAATTTTTTCAAAGTATTGTTCAGATGTTTACCTTTGATAAAGGGTGTGCTATGATAAAAACGAAGTCCGGACCGATTTGGCTGGACGTTTTGTGAAAATGGAAGAAGGAGTGTGCAAGCATGTTTGGTAAGAGAGCCAAGGCGTTGCTGGCGGCCCTGCTGACCGGCGCGCTGGTCTGCGGCGTATCCTCGTCGCCCGCTATCGGCGGGGTGCAGGCGGCGGATACCGGCCTGCGGGTCTATGACCTCACCTGCGAGTATCTGGAGAATCCGGAGGCCGTGGATGTGGCCGAGCCGTTGCTGGCCTGGAAGCTGGATGCTACGGCCCGGGATGTAAGCCAGACGGGCTATCAGATCATGGCCGCCACCAGCGAGGAAAAGCTGGCGGCCGGCGATTATGACGCCTGGGATTCCGGCAGGGTGGACAGCGACCGGACCACCGCCATTCCCTACAAGGGCGACCTGGCGGCCGGCGTCGACTACTACTGGAAGGTGCGGGCCTGGGACAACAAGGGCGGCTCGGCCGAATCCGAGACGGCCAAGTTTGGCGTGGGCCTGCTGACGGTGGACGACTGGGCCGGCGCCTCCTGGATCACCTCCAACGAGGACCAGAAGACGGTGGATACCGGCGAGACCGTGGCCGACTACACCTTGGAATACGGGTTCCGGGTGGAGCACTGGGCCGGCGGCGTCATCTTCGGCGCCCGGGACCAGCGCAATTTCAACATGTGGCAGGTCAATATCAGCGACACGGCCGGACAAAAGGTGACCCTGAATCCCCACGTGTGGACCGATGGCGCTCCCGCCCAGATCGAGGCGGTGGATGTTTCCGACGTCATCCCCTGGGACGAGCGCAACGACGAGCATGTGATGCGCATTGAGGTCACAGGCGATACGGTGGTCACCTTCATCGACGACCAGCAGGTGGACAGCCGGCAGGTCCCGGTGGAGAACTACGGGCTGCTGGGCTTCCGCCACGGCACGGGAGACGGCACCACGGCCGAGCGGGCGGCCTATGACTATATCAAGGCCACCGACAAAAGCGGCGCGGTCCTCTTTGAGGAGGACTTTTCCGACGCTTCCTCCGTTCCCTTTGCGCTGGGTACCCTGGGCAGCGTGGCCGACGGCTGGCTGACCGCCACCCACAGCGAGGGCAGCGACATCATTTGGCAGAAGGACGCGTCGGAAGGCGCGGATGATCCTGCCGCCATCCAGAATTATACGGTGGAATGGAAGTTCATCGCCGAGCAGGGCGGCGCCGGCGTCATCTTCGGCGCCAAGAACCGCCAGAACTTCCTGATGTGGCAGTTCAACATCACCAGCGGCGCGGCGCAGCAAAAGGTCATTTTCCGCCCCCATATCTGGCGCAACGGCAGTCCCCAATCCTTGGGCGATGTGGACATTTCGGCCTATGTGCCCTGGAGCGAACGCAATGATCCCCATGTGATGCGCATAGAGGTGACCGGCGCCACCGTGGCCACCTATATCGACGACCAGCTGGTCGATACCCGGCAGGTGGAGATCTCCGGCTACGGCCTGCTGGGCTTCCGCCACGGATATGACCAGAACGCCGAGCGCTCCAGCGTGGACTATATCCGCGCCACGGCGGAAGACGGCACGGTGCTGTTTTCCGACGATTTCGACGATCCCATGACCGTCAACTTTACCAATGGAACCATGGAAGACGGCATGCTCAAGGTCGGCTATGACCGGGGCGGCGAGATCTGCATGCAGGCTACCCCCACCACCTCCCTCATGCGCAAGAGCTTTTCCGCCGCGGACAAGGAGATTGTCCGGGCCAAGATCTATTCCTCCGCCCTTGGCATCTATGAAATGTACGTCAACGGCCAGCGGGTGGGCGACGACTATTTTGCCCCCGGCTGGACCGACTACAATACGCGGGTCCAGTATCAGGGCTACGACGTGACCGACCTTGTCGAGCGGGGCGGGGAGAACTTCTGGGGCGTGATGGTAGCGCCCGGCTGGTTCAGCGGTAAAATCGGGCTGACCTCCCAGACCTACAGCTCGGGCACCGGCTTTATCGGCCGGATGGTCATCGACTACGCCGACGGCACCTCCGAGAGCATCGTCACCGACGCCTCCTGGAAGTATACCGACCCCTTCATCACCATGGGCGATATTATCGACGGCGAGACCTATGACGCCTCCAAGACCCCCGGCGGTTCGGACGGCGCCTTTGCCACCGCCGACGTATCGG
>DXVY01000122.1:0-3233 GCA_019417145.1 Clostridiales bacterium | reverse complement strand
TAAGAAGGCCTCCGGCCGCAACCTGGTGGCCCAGGTGGATCCGCCGGTGCGTATCACCGGCGAGCTGCCCGCCCAGAGGGTCTGGGAGCAGGATGGGGTCATCCTGGTGGACTTCGGCCAGAACTTCGCCGGCGTCATCCGGGTGAAGGTCAAGGCGGATCCGGGAACCAAGATCCGCTTCCGCTACGGCGAGGCTCTGGAGTCTCCGGAGCAGGGCGGCGGGCTGGATACCCGCAACCTCCGCGACGCCGTGGTCACCGACTACTATATTGTGGATGAGACCGGCGAGGGAACCTATCAGCCCCGGTTTACCTTCCACGGCTTCCGGTACGCCGAGATCACCGGCATGGATATCGCCGACCTGACCGAGGCCGATATCGTGGGCCTGCCCATGAACAGCGACCTGCAACTGACCAGCAGCTTTGAAAGCTCCAACGATATGGTCAACCAGCTTTACAGCAATGTGCTCTGGAGCCAGCGCTCCAACTATATTTCGGTGCCCACCGACTGCCCCCAGCGGGATGAGCGGCGGGGCTATACCGGCGACGCCCAGGTGTTTGTCCGGGCGGGCGCCTACAACATGGATTCGGTGGCCTTCTACCGTAAATTCCTCACCGACGTGCGGGACGCCCAGGGCGCGGACGGCGCCATCACCGACGTGGCGCCCACCATCGGCTTCGGCCATGCCGGCAACCCGGCCTGGGCCGACGGCGGCATCATCTGCCCCTGGACCATCTACCGCCAGTACGGCGACGTCCGTATTCTCCTGGAAAACTACGAGATGATGGAGAAGTACATGGACTATCTCTATGGCAAGCAAAACAATTATATCCTGTCCCACGGCATCTACGGCGACTGGCTCTGCGTGGGCGAGGACACCAAAAAGGAATTGATGCAGACCGCCTACTACGGATACGTGTCCTCCCTCATGACCCAGATCTCCTATGTGCTGTATGAGGAGACGGGAGACCGGAGCTACAGGGATCGCGCCCTGGAATATGAGGAGCTCTTTGAAAACGTCAAGACGGCCTTTAACCAGAACTTTGTAAAGGCCGACGGCACGGTGGACAACGGCAGCCAGGCCGCCTATGTCCTGGCCCTGGCCTTCGACCTGCTGGACGAGGATATGCGGCAGACCGCGGCCGATAAGCTGGCCGACAACATCCGCCAGCGGGGCACCCTGACGGTGGGCTTCACCGCCATCAGCCGCCTGTGCCCCACCCTGTCCCGCTTCGGCCATGAGGATGTGGCCTACATGCTGCTGACCAACACCCAGTACCCCTCCTGGGGCTACTCCATCCAGCAGGGCGCCACCACCATCTGGGAGCGCTGGGACTCCTGCCTGCCCGGCGGCTATATCGACTACAGCGCCGACAAGGCCGGCATGAATTCCCTCAACCACTACGCCTTCGGCTCGGTGGTCGAGTGGATGTTCTCCAATGTTTTGGGCATCGAACAGGACGACGAGACGGCCGGCTTCAAGGCGTTCGTCCTCCAGCCCGAGCCCTATCGGGATCGCGCGCGGGATATGGAATACGCCCGGGGCGCCTATGAATCCATCCACGGCACCATCGTCAGCGACTGGTCCTTTGACAAAAACGGGGATCTGGTATACAAGGCCACCGTTCCGGCCAACACCACCGCCACCCTCTACCTGCCGGTGGAGGAGAGCGCCACGGTGTATGAAGGAACCGTCCTGGCCAAGGACGCCGAGGGCGTGACCTTTGAAAAGTACGAGGACGGCAAGGCTGTCTATACCCTCAAGTCGGGCAGCTATGTCTTTGCCCTGACCCCCACGGAATCCACCGTGGACGCGGTGACCGTCACGTCCGATCCGGACTTCGCGGTGGCCGGCAATACCCTACAGCTTTCGGCCCAGGTAGAGGGAGCGGACGCCGCGGGTCTACAGGTGACCTGGAGCGTGACCGGCGGCAAGGAGGGCACCTCCATTGACGCCGACGGCCTGTTAACCGTGGCCGCCGACGAGACGGCCGATACGCTTACGGTCACCGCCACGGTAGACGGCGTATCAGGGAATGCGGTGCTGCCCGTCTATCCGGCCGGGGACTTGGATAAGGACGGGGAGGTGACCATCGCCGATGTGATGGAGGCCTGTAAGGTCATGGCCAGAGATTCGGCCGGGACCGATCCCACGTCCGCAGAAAAGCTGCTGGGCGACCTGGATAAGGACAGCGAGGTAACCATTGCCGACGTGATGGAAATCTGTAAGATCCTGGCCCGTCAGGGCTAATCGGCAGCGCCCGCCCCCGCCGGCGGAATGAGGATACAAACCGAAAAAACGCCGCGTTCATGGCTAGGCCATGGGCGCGGCGTTTTGCGTCTGAAAAAAGGCGGCCCTTTGCCGGCATGGGTCCGTGGATCCGCCCTTGCCCGGTATGGGTCCGTGGATCCGCCCTTTGCCGGCGCGGGTCCGTGGGTCTGTCCTTTGCCGGCGCGGGTCCGTGGGTCCGTCCTTTGTCGGCATGGGTCCGTGAATTGCCCTTTGCCGGCGCGGGTCCGTGGATCCGCCCTTTGCCGGCGTAGGTCCGTGGATCCGCCTTTGCCCGGCATGGGTGGGTGAAGGATCCGGCGGCCGCGGGCATATTCCGTCTTTTTCCTGGAACAATACCTGATAGGACCTCCGCCGTTCGGGCATGCGCGCCGGTCCGCCACGTTCTGGACGGCCAGAAATTTCCGCTATCTTTTTTTCGGGGACTGTGTTAACATAAACACGTTACAAAATTGTAACTATTTTTTTGGATCATAGGGGAGGTAACCTATTGAAACGAATATTACTGGCTATAATAGCGGCGACGGCCCTGCTGGCGGGGATTCTGATCCCTATGGACGCGGCGCGCGCCGGCCTGCGCGAGGACGGGGGCCTGTCCTCCGCGGCCTCGAACGATATAAGCGACGGCGGCCTGCTTGGAGACCGTGACGATGGGCAAGAGGACGACGGCCGGTGGGGCCAGGAGGGCCCGGCCGCCTCTGTGGGGCAGGCGGACGACCCGGCTGCGTCCGGGGAGGATGTGTCCCCGGGAGAGGATGCCGAGGCGCCGGTCGGCGGTTCTTCCCAGCCGGAGGGGCAGGGGCAACCGGCGGAGGGCATGAGCTCTGCGCCCACGGTTTCGGCCCCTTCCCAAACCTCCGCCCCCGCGGCTTCCGGTGGGACGGCCTCCACGGCCGCTTCCTCCGCTCCCGCCGGCGGGGCGTCCCGGCCGGCGGTCTCCCAG
>DXVY01000121.1 GCA_019417145.1 Clostridiales bacterium | reverse complement strand
GAGTGCTATCGGCGGTCTATGGGCTTTCCCGCGCCGTGACCTCTATTATATTCCATGGATGACCGGTTCGCAACCGGTTTTTTTCATGTCCTTTTTCTCCATGGTCAGAAAACCGGCCGGCGGCCTATCCCGCATTTTCTGTATTTAGGAAAGGACTGTGACAGTATGAAAACGTATCAGGTTGGCATTATCGGCGCCACCGGCATGGTCGGACAGCGCTTTGCCACGCTTTTGGAGCATCATCCCTGGTTTACGGTTAAGTGCCTGGCCGCCTCCGCCCGTTCGGCGGGAAAAACCTATAGGGAGGCTGTGGGCGCCCGCTGGGCCATGAAGACCCCTATGCCCGCCTCCATGGCCGATATGGTGGTGCTGGACGCCACAGCGGACATGGAAAAGATCGCCGGCATGGTGGATTTCGTCTTCTGCGCCGTGGACATGAAAAAGGATGAAATTCGAGCCCTGGAGGAGGCCTACGCCAAGCTGGAATGCCCGGTGGTGTCCAATAACAGCGCGCACCGCGGTACTCCCGACGTGCCCATGATCGTGCCTGAGCTCAACGCCGACCACGTTCGGGTGATCCCCTTTCAGCGCAAGCGGCTGGGAACCAAGCGGGGCTTTATCGCGGTCAAATCCAACTGCTCCCTGCAAAGCTATGTCCCCGCCCTTTTCCCCCTCTCCGATTTCGGGGTGGAGAAGGCCCTGGTTTGCACCTATCAGGCCATTTCCGGCGCGGGCAAGACCTTTGAGACCTTCCCGGAAATTCTGGATAACGTCATCCCCTACATCGGCGGCGAGGAAGAAAAATCCGAGCAGGAGCCCCTCAAGATATGGGGGCATGTGGACGAGGAAAAGGGCGTCATCGTGAATGCCCAATCCCCTGCCTTTACCGCCCAGTGCCTGCGTGTGCCGGTGTCGGACGGACATATGGCCGCCGTATTTGCCAGCTTCCGGCAGAAGCCTACCAAGGAAGAGATGTTGCAGGCTTGGAAAAACTATGCCGGCAGGGCGCAGCAGCTGGAGCTGCCCAGCGCGCCCAAGCAGTTCCTCCACTATTTTGAGGAGGATAACCTTCCCCAGACCAAGCTGCAGCGGGATCTGGAGGGCGGCATGGCCATTTCCATCGGCCGCCTGCGGGAGGATACCCAGTACGATTATAAGTTCGTCTGCCTGTCCCACAACACCCTGCGCGGCGCGGCCGGCGGCGCGGTATTGATGGCCGAACTGCTGTGCGCAGAAGGATATATGGACTGAGAATCCCATCCTTTCCTTCCCGCATACAATAGAAATAGGCATAAGCGGCCCCAACCGCCTCTCCCCTTTGGACCATCGGAAGGCTTTGTATCCTTGTATCCCGCCGGCGAATGCGGCAGAATAGGAGATTTGCTATGAAAAAGACTATCTTTACCGGCGCGGGCGTAGCCATTGTCACGCCTATGCACGCGGACGGCTCCATCCATTTGGAGAAGTTTAAGGAACTGATTGACTTTCAGATCGCCGGCGGCACCGACGCGCTCATCGTCTGCGGCACCACCGGCGAATCGGCCACCCAGAGCCATGAGGAACATGTGGAGGTCATCAAAACCGCCGTGGAACATACGGCCGGCCGCGTTCCGGTTATCGCCGGTACCGGCAGCAACGACACGGCCTACGCCGTCGCCCTCTCCAAGGAGGCCGAGTCCTTGGGCGTGGACGGCCTTTTGATGGTCACTCCCTATTACAACAAAACCTCCCAGGCCGGTCTGATTCGTCACTTTACCTACGTGGCCGATCAGGTGGACGTCCCCATTATTCTTTATAATGTTCCCTCCCGCACCGGCTGCAATATTCAGCCGGCTACCTACGCGGCCCTGGCGGAGCATCCCCGCATTGTGGCCACCAAGGAAGCCAGCGGCAACATGTCCGCGCTGGTGGAAACTATTGCCCTGTGCGGCGACAAGCTGGATATTTACTCCGGCAACGACGACCAGATTTTGCCCGTCCTCTCTCTGGGCGGCAAGGGCGTGATCTCGGTGCTGTCCAACATCGCGCCTAAGCCCACCCACGATATGGTCCAGAAATACCTGGAGGGGGATCTGGAGGACAGCCGGCGGTTGCAGATTACATACGCTCCCCTTATAAGCGCCCTGTTCAGCGACGTCAATCCCATTCCTGTAAAGGAAGCGCTGAATCTGATGGGCTGGGATGTGGGGCCCTGCCGGATGCCTCTGGCGCCCATGTCCGCCGCCGGACGGGATAAGCTTAAAGCTGAAATGGAAAAAATGGGACTGCTTTGATCGGCAGCCACACCTAGGAATATAACGGCGGCCCGGCGCGGTCGCCCTTCTGCCGGAAAGCGCCGTCTTCCCGTATCTTGCGCGGAAGAGGGCGCTTTTTTAAACCTACAAAGGATGTGTAAAAGTATGACAAGAATCATTCTCAGCGGCTGCAGCGGAAAAATGGGGCAGGCCATCACCGCCTGCGTGGACGAACGGGAAGACTGTGAGATTGTCGCCGGCGTGGATATATCCGGCGCCATGCTCAGCCGATACCCTGTTTTCACCTCCTTTGCCGACGTGACTGCCGAGGCCGACGTGATCATCGATTTCTCCCATCCATCCCTTTTAAGCGATTTGCTGGCCTTCGCTAAGGAGCGGGGTCTGCCCGCGGTCATCTCCACCACGGGCTTTAACGATGAGCAGGTGGCGGAGATCAAAGAGGCCTCCGGGGAACTGGCCATCTTCTTTTCCTTCAACATGTCCCTGGGCATCAACCTGCTGGTGGAATTGTCCAAAAAGGCGGCCGCCGTGTTGGGGGACACCTTTGATATCGAAATCGTTGAGGCTCATCACAGCCTGAAGCTTGACGCGCCCAGCGGCACCGCTATTATGCTGGCCGACGGTATCCAGGAGTCCCTGCCCGAGCCATACGCACTTACATACAACCGGCACGACCGGCGTATGCAGAGGCCCAAAAAGGAAATCGGCATGCATTCCATTCGCGGCGGCACCATCGTAGGCGAGCATCAGGTGATCTTCGCCGGTCGTGACGAAGTGGTCACCCTCTCCCACTCGGCGCGATCCAAGGCGGTATTTGCCGCCGGTGCGGTTAATGCAGGTGTTTTTCTTGCCGGCAGGGGGCCGGGGCTTTACAATATGAAGGACCTGGTGGAATCCAAGTAGGCAGACCGGCGGCGCCCCGGCCCTGCCGGAAAACCGCCGCAATTCTGCATACCGATCAAGGGGAAACCGGCGCCCACGCCGGGGAAAGGAGAAGTTTATGAAAACCATTCAGTCGATTCATCTCACGCGGGACGTTACCCTGGTCGTTCTCAGCAATACCCCGGCAGATATTCGATTTGTCTCCAAAGTATTTGACGCCCTGTCCCAGGCGCAGGTAAATGTGGATATGATCTCCCAGAGCCCGGCGGTAGGAGACCGCGCGGCCCTCACCTTTACCATCTCCGGGGAGCAGCTCACCCCTGCCTTGATGGTCATCGCCCGTCTGCGGGAGACCGACCCGGCCATACAGCTTTCCATCAGCAGCGATAACTGTAAAATTTCGGTGGCCGGCGAGGAAATGCGCACCCGTCCCGGCGTCGCCGCCGACGTATTTCGCGCCGCCGCCGCCGTTAACGCCGATCTGCGGTTGATCACCACCTCGGAAACAGATATTTCCCTTCTGATCACCCAGGCCGACGCGCCGGGCGCTATGGAAGCCATAGAGAGAGCCTTTGCCGATTAGTACGCATTAAAAGGCCGCCGACAGACCTAAACCTTGTCTGTCGGCGGCTTTTTATGCTTATATGGTTACAGGGAGGCCTTATGATAGACCTTCTTCCCCTTTCGGATGACAACGCCTTTCCGCAGCGCGTCGGCGGAAACGGCGGCGGAAATATCAGACACCTTTTCTTCGTCCAGGGAAACCCCGCCCTGGGTGACCAGCCTGCGGGCCTCGGCCTTTGAGGACGCCAAGCCGCATTTTACCATCAGGTCTAAAAGGCCGATGACGCCGTCGGTCAGGTCGCCCTCCTCCAGGACGGTGGCGGGCATGTCGGCCGCATCTCGACTGCCTCCAAAGAGGGCGCGGGCGGCAGACTGGGCCTTTTCCGCCTCCTCCTTTCCGTGGATCAGCAGGGTCAGCTCGTAAGCCAGCCGTTCCTTGACCGGATTGAGGGCGCTGCCCTCCAGCTTTGCGTAGGCCTCGATCTCTTCCAGCGGCACAAAGGTCAGCATCCGCATGCAATTGATCACATCGGCGTCGTCCACATTGCGCCAGTATTGATAAAAATCATAGGGAGAGGTTTTCTCCGGATCCAGCCAGACCGCGCCGCTCTCGGTCTTACCCATCTTTTTGCCCTCGCTGGTCAGCAGCAGGTTGAAGGTCATGCCATAGGCCTTTTTATCCTCCTTACGGCGCAGCAGCTCCACGCCGCCGATAATGTTGCTCCACTGATCATCGCCGCCCAGCTCCAGGGTGCAGCCGTACATCTTATTGAGCATGTAGAAGTCATAGCTCTGCATAAGCATATAATTGAGCTCGAAAAAGGACAGGCCCCGTTCCAGCCGCTGCTTATAGCACTCGGCGGCCAGCATACGGTTGACCGAGAAATGTACGCCTACCTCCCGTAAAAAGTCGATATAATTCAACTGCAAAAGCCAGTCCCCATTATCGACCATCCGCGCTTTGCCCTCGCCAAAATCAATAAGGCGGGACATTTGCTTGACAAAGCACTGAATATTGTGATCTACCGTCTCCTTGGTCAGCATCCGCCGCATTTCCGTCTTGCCGGAGGGGTCGCCGATCAAGCCGGTGCCGCCGCCAAACAGGGCGATAGGATGATGACCGTGTCGCTGCATGTGCGCCATGACGATCATGGCCACAAAATGGCCTACATGCAGGCTGTCAGCCGTGGGGTCAAAGCCGATATAAAAGGTGCATTCCCCCTCGTCCAGGAGTTTACGCACCTGCTCTTCGTCGGTGGTCTGGGCCACCAGGTTGCGCGCCTTCAGTTCTTCAAACAGGGTCATTTTCCTTTTCTCCTCTTCTCCATTTAATTTTTCCCTATCGCCGGACACCGAGCCCAAACAACAAAAAGCCCTCTGCAAACGCAGAGGGCGAATTTCGCGGTACCACCTCTATTTGCCGTACCCTCGCGGGAAACGGCCTTCGCGGGTATCAAAAAATACCCTGCGCTGTAACGGGCGCGCCCGGCAAGGCCTACTACACAGTTCAGCCCTGCGGCTCAGGGATGTATTTCCTCCGCGCTTCTTTACGCCTTTTCACCAGCCAGGCGCTCTCTGCAAAGAAGGCCGCGGACTACTCCTTCCCGTCTCTGCCGATGGGGATATGACTGCATAGTAACATATCAGCCGCGGGCTTGTCAAGCCTTCTCTCCCCTTTTTTTCTCATCCGCCGGCCGCTTTCCCAGCCGCCGCCATACGGTGCACAGCATGGTGATAAAGCAGGCCAGACCGCCCACGGCGTTGGAGATGGGCTCGGCTACAAACACGCCGTTCACACCCAGCCCTCCCAGCGTGGGCAGCCACAGGGTCAGGGGCACCACAATAAACACCTTGCGGAGCAGCGAAAAAAAGATGGCGTGTTTGGATTTTCCCAGGGCCACAAAGGTGGATTGGCCGGCAAACTGAAAAGCCATGAAGACAAAGCCGAAGAAATAAAGCTGCATGGCTTCCGTGCCGTACATCAATATATCAC
>DXVY01000120.1 GCA_019417145.1 Clostridiales bacterium | reverse complement strand
GCTTAGAAAGGAGATTGCCGAAAACGGCTGTTTGCTTTCGGAGTATCCGCCCGGCGCTCCCACTCTGGCTGCAAATTATCCGGTGCGCAACCGGATTATTGCGGCGCTGTGCCTGGGTGTAGTGATCATGGAGGCGGGGGAGCGCAGCGGCGCGCTGCTCACCGCCGGCCACGCGCTGGAGCAGGGCAAGGACATCTTTGTATTGCCCGGCGGCGATGACGACCCGGCCTTTGCCGGCTCCCGGCAGCTGCTGTGGGACGGGGCGCGGCCCCTGGACTCTGCCCTGGATATTTTAGAGGAATACGCGGGACAGTATCCGCACAAACTGGATTTGAGAACCGCCTATGAGGAGGATTCGCCGGACTACCGGGCCGCCCTGCGAGAAGCGGCGCGGCTGTCGGCGGCGCATTCCGGCAGACGGCGCAAAGGGCGAGCGTCCGCCGCCGCCGTAAGGGAGGAGACGCAGGAGGAAACCCTGTCGGCGCGGGGCGCCTGTCCGATTCCTGCTTCCGGGGACGGAGAAGAGCGGACCCCCTCCGACCGAGCCGTTTCCGGGCTCCCACCGCCACGAAAGGCGGTTCCGCCGCCCGGTGCGACCGCGGAGGCGCAGCGCCTTTGGAAAGCCGTCGGTCCGGGAGAGTACGGAATCGATGAACTGGCGGTTGCCAGCGGCCTTTCCGCCGACCGCATCCTGCCGGCCGTTACCGAGCTGGAGATCTACGGCCTGTTAAAGGCCCTGCCCGGCGGCCGATATACCCTGGCCCATGGATAAAGTCCCTTTTGCCCCGACGGGTTCAAATATAGATGTAGGAGTAGGTATATGTCCAAACTAGTGATTGTGGAGTCGCCCTCCAAAATTAAAACCGTGAAGAAGTATTTGGGACCGGATTATCAGGTTATGTCCTCCAAAGGGCATATCCGGGACCTGCCCAAATCCAAGCTGGGCGTGGATATCGAACATAATTTCCAGCCCCAGTATGTGGAGATGGAGGATAAGAAAGACCTGATCAAGGAGCTACAGGCGGCCGCCGCAGGCAGCGATATGGTCTATCTGGCCACCGACCCGGACCGGGAGGGGGAAGCCATTTCCTGGCATCTGGCCCAGCTTCTGGCCCTGGACCTGAACCAGTGCAACCGGGTTGCCTTCAACGAGATCACCAAGACCGGCGTCACCGCCGGTATGGCCCATCCCCATAAGATTGACCTGAACCTGGTGGATGCCCAGCAGGCCCGCCGGGTGCTGGATCGCATTGTGGGCTATAAGCTCAGTCCCTTCCTGTGGAAAAAGGTGCGACGCGGGCTTTCGGCCGGCCGTGTACAGTCGGTGGCCTTAAAGCTGATCGTGGAGCGGGAGAAGGAAATCAACGCCTTTATTCCGGAAGAATACTGGTCCATCGACGCCCTTTTTGTCCACGGCACGGGCAGGAGCTTCGCTTCTAAATTCCATGGGGCCGCGTCGGGTGGGAAAATCGAGATCCATACGGCGGCGGAGGCCGACGCTATTTTGGCCCGTCTGCAGGGCGCGACCTATACGGTCAAATCGGTGAAAAAGGGCGTGCGCCAGA
Organism: Clostridiales bacterium; assembly: GCA_019417145.1. Classification (GTDB taxonomy): domain Bacteria; phylum Bacillota; class Clostridia; order Oscillospirales; family Acutalibacteraceae; genus Howiella. The sequence goes on along the minus strand of DXVY01000120.1, from coordinate 4,132 downwards.
AGCAGCCCGCCCCGCCCTTTACCACCTCTACCATGCAGCAGGAGGCCTCCCGTAAGCTGGGTTTCACCGGCCAGCGGACCATGCGGGCGGCCCAGCAACTGTATGAGGGCGTGGAGATCGCCGGCATGGGCACCCTGGGTCTGATCACCTATATGCGCACCGACTCCCTGCGCATCTCCGACGAGGCCCGTGCCGCCGGCAACGAATATATCGCCGGACGGTACGGCAAAAATTATCTGCCCGAAAAGCCCCGGTATTACAAGACCAAGGCGAGCGCCCAAGACGCCCACGAGGCCATCCGTCCCACCACTCCCAGCCTGTCCCCCGATCAGGTGCGGGACAGCCTGACCCTGGATCAGTATAAGCTTTATCGCTTGATCTGGGAGCGGTTTATCGCCAGCCTTATGGCCGCCTGTATCCAGGACACCATTTCGGCCGGCATTCTGGCTGCCCCTGCCGACGGAGGAGAGGGTTATCTCTTTAAGTCCAGCGGCTATACCGTCCGGTTTGACGGCTATACCGTCCTCTATGAGGAGGGCAGGGACGAAGAGGACGAGGAGGCCGGCGGCGCCCTGCCGCCCCTGGCTGAAAAGGACCCGCTGACGGCCAAGAGCATCACGCCCAATCAGCACTTTACCCAGCCGCCGCCCCGGTATACCGAGCCCACCCTCATCAAGGCTCTGGAGGAATACGGCATCGGCCGTCCCTCTACCTACGCCTCCATCGTTTCCAACATTCTGAACCGGGAATATATCGAGCGGGAAAAGAAGTCCTTTAAGCCCACCCCCCTGGGCGAGGTGGTCACCGGCCTGCTCATGGATCATTTCGCCACCTTTGTGGACGTGGGCTTTACAGCCAATATGGAGACCGAGCTGGACACCATCGCCGAGGGTAAGCTGGGCTGGGTGACGGTTATCGATCAGTTTTACGGGGAATTTGAGAAAACCCTGGAGGAGGCCGAGAAGGCCATGGAAGGGGTGCGGCTCAAGGTGCCGGATATCGAGACCGACGTCACCTGCGAGCTGTGCGGCCGCAAGATGGTCATAAAGACCGGCCGGTTTGGCAAATTCCTGGCCTGTCCCGGTTTCCCGGAATGCAAAAACGCCAAGCCCATCGTCAAGGAGACCCCCGGCTTTTGCCCCCGCTGCGGCGGCAAGATCCTGGAGCGTAAATCCAAAAACGGACATAAATACTTCGGCTGCGAAAAAGGAGCCGCCTGTGGCTTTATGACCTGGGACACCCCCACGGCGGAAAAATGTCCCGAATGCGGCAAGACCCTCTTTAAGCAGCGGGGCGGCATCATCGCCTGCTTGGACGAATCCTGCGGCTATTCCACCAAGATGGAACGCAAGAGCCGGAAAAACGCCCCTTCCGAGCTAAACGACGACGCGCCCGAGACCGCAAAGAAGCCGGCGGAGAAAAAGACGGCCGCAAAGACAGCGACCAAATCGTCCGCCAAAAAATCGACCGCCAAATCCACAGCGCCTAAAAAGACGACCACCAAAAAAGCGACCACCAAAAAGACGGCCGCTAAGAAGACGGCCGAAAAGGAGCAGGAGGCATGAGGCTGCGGGTTATCGGCGCGGGGCTTTGCGGCTGTGAGGCGGCTTGGGCGGCCGCCGGCCTTGGCGCCGAGGTGGAGCTGTATGAGATGAAGCCGGCTCATATGTCGCCGGCCCACAGCTCGCCCCTGCTGGCCGAGCTGGTCTGCTCCAACTCCTTAAAGGCCGCCCGGCTGGAATCGGCCGCCGGCCTGTTAAAGGAAGAGATGCGGCGAATGGGATCGGTCTGCATGGCGGCCGCGGCGGTCAGCAGCGTGGCCGCCGGCGGCGCGTTGGCCGTGGACAGGGAAAGGTTTTCCGCTTATATCACACAAAGGATAAAAGACCATCCCCGTATTCATCTTCATGAAAAGCGGGTCACGGCCGTTCCCCGGGAGGAAACGGTTATTGTGGCCACCGGCCCCTTGACCGACGGTCCCTTGGCCGAGGATATAAAGACCCTTTGCGGCCGGGACACCCTGAGCTTTTTTGACGCGGCCGCCCCGATTGTTACGGCCGACAGCGTGGATATGTCCACGGCCTTCCGGGCTTCCCGTTACGGCAGGGGGGAGGCCGATGAGGGGGATTACATCAACTGTCCCATGAACAGGGAGGAATACGAGGCCTTTTATACGGCCCTTATATCGGCCGAGGCCGCGCCCCTAAAGGATTTTGACCGGCCCCTCACCGTATACGAGGGCTGTATGCCCATCGAGATCATGGCAAAAAGAGGGCCGGATACCATCCGCTTCGGCCCCTTGAAGCCGGTAGGGCTCAGGGATCCACGCACCGGCCATCGACCCTGGGCGGTGGTGCAGCTGCGGCGGGAAAACGCCGCAGGCAGCATGTATAACCTGGTGGGTTTTCAGACCAATCTGCGGTTTCCCGAGCAAAAGAGGGTTTTTTCCATGATTCCGGGCTTAAAGGACGCGGAGTTTGTGCGCTATGGGGTTATGCACCGCAATTCCTTTATCGATTCCCCAAGGCTTCTGCAAGCGGATTTTTCCCTTCGTACCCATCCGCATATTTTTATCGCCGGTCAATTGGCCGGGGTGGAAGGGTATATGGAATCGGCGGCGGCCGGTATTCTGGCCGGCATTAACGCCGTGCGTCGCATGGGGGGAGAGACGCCCTTTGTGCCGCCGGAAATCACCATGACCGGCGCTTTGTCCCGATATATCAGCGACCAAACGGTGGCAAGATTCCAGCCCATGGGGGCCAATTTCGGCCTTTTGCCGCCGCTTCCCACCCGTATACGGGATAAGAAGGCCCGGTACGGCGCCCTGTCGGCCCGCGCCCTGGACTGGTTTGACCGGATGGGCTTGGACGGAACAGAGAAGGAATAAAAAGAATTTTGAAAGGAGGGCGCCGCTGTGAGAAACAGGGGAACCATACTGTTTTTGGCGGTTGCTTTTATAATCGCAGGATTGTTTATAACCTTTTTAGGCGCCAAGGATATTTACGTCATCAATGTGCAGAGCCGGAATTGGGTGGAGACGCAGGCCAGCTATACGGATAAGGAAATTTATGAATCCACGCCCCAGAAAACCACCTATTGGCTGCACTATACCTATGTTGTGGACGGCAAGGAATACGCCGTTACCACCGATTACATAACCAGCAAGGTCCCCGCGGCGGGCAGCACCCAAACCATAAAATACAATCCCCAAAATCCGGAAGAAGTGGTATTTTCCGATCGGGACGCCAATATTCCCCTCTTTATCGCCGGACTGGTATTGCTTGCCTTTCCCATCCTTTTCCTCTCGTTTGTATGGGGTAAGCTGAAGGTTGCTACCCTCATGGGCGGCGTCATAGCCGTGGGGTTCGGCACGCTCTTCTTTTTGGTGAAGTTCCCGCTTGCCTGCGCGATTATCTTTTGGGTTGTCGGCGTCGTCCTGCTTGTGCTGGGAATTCGAACGCGGAATATACAACCGGCGTATACGCAGAGATATGGCACAGGCGCCGGGCCTGTGGACCTGGAACAAAACGATAGGAAAGACGGGAGATGAATGGTATGAAAATCGTATTGGACGCCTTCGGCGGCGATAACGCGCCGCTGGAAATCCTGAAGGGGGCGGAAATGGCCGTGAAGGAGCTGGACGTGGATATCCTGCTCACCGGCGACCAGACTAAAATAGAAAGCTGCGCGGCGGATAACGGTATTTCCCTGGACCGTATGGAAATCCTGCATGCGCCGGACATACTAACCATGCACGACCAGCCGGGCGAGGTCATCAAATCCAAGTCGGGTAGCTCGCTGGCCCTGGGGCTCAAGGCCCTGGCCGAGGATCGGGGCGACGCCTTTGTATCCGCCGGCTCCACCGGCGCGGTGGTGGTGGGGGCGACCTTTATCGTCAAACGCATAAAAGGGGTCAAGCGGGCGGCTCTGGCCTCCTTTATCCCCTCCAAAACCGGTCATTTCCTGCTGCTGGACATCGGCGCCAACGCCGAGTGCCGGCCCGAAATGCTGGTCCAGTTCGCGGTTATGGGGTCGGTCTATATGAAGCGGGTGCAGGGGATGGACAACCCCACCGTGGGCCTTCTCAATATCGGCGCGGAGGAGAGCAAGGGCTGTCTCTTATACACATCTC
>DXVY01000012.1:1722-18823 GCA_019417145.1 Clostridiales bacterium | reverse complement strand
CCGCCGACTCTCTGGCCATAACCTTGCAGGCCTCCATCACGTCGGCGATGGTCACTTCCTCGTCCTTATCCAGGTCGCCCGGTAAGATTACGGGCTCGGGTTCAACAGCGTCCTGCGCGGTGCGGGCGAGAACCTCGCTCTCCATGCCGGCGCCGCTGACGGCTTTAAAGCGGTACACGGAGGCGTCGTCAGCCGGCAGGGTAAGCGCGCCGGTCAGGGGCGTCCAGTACCCGCCGTCCACGGCGCAGTAAACCGTACTGCCCGAGAGCTGCGCCTCTGCGATCGCCGTCAAGGTCGCGGTTCCGTCGTCGTTTTTCACGGCCTGTACCGAAAGCGCCGGCCGCGCGCCGTCCTTTTTTACGGCGATGGTCTGCGGCAGGCTCGCCTGTCCTTCTTTGTCCACCAGGCGGAACTGGAGATCATAGACGCCGTTTTTCTCCACGCGGTATTCGCTTCCGGCCAGGTCGGTCCACTGTCCGTCGTTTACCTTGACCTGATATTTTTCCACCTGTTCCGGCTGGCCGGAAGACAAACCAATTTTGACCGTTTTACTGGTCCATTGACCCGGTTTATAATTACCGGCGTTCACATAAAGGTCGTTCTCCAGTTGGCCTGCGTCGCCGCTGAGAGCCGCGGCCACAAACACGTTGTTGTCGCCGCTGACCAGCGAGTAGCGGATGTGCAGGGGGGTGGGGCGGTCGGCACGGAAGGTAATGGTGACACGCCGGTAGAAGGATTGAGCGGGATCGCTCCATTCATAGCTGTCCACCGGGCCGCCGGTTTCATCAAATACCTCCAGCTTGGCGGTGGAATGCCAGCCGCCTAGATAAAGGGTCAGGGTTTGTTCGCCGGAACCGGCGTCCACTATAATTTCATAACCGTCTCCCGCGCTCTTATTATGGCTGCCGGTTTGTGTGCCGGAAGCGGTAGGAACGATATCGCCGTCCGACCATGACATTTGGGCCTTGTAATCGTACATCAAAAGCGGAGCGCTCACATCTTTAAACTGGATTTTCGGTGTCACGTTCGTCTTGCGCACCAGATCCACAGACTCGCCATATCCGGCGTGGATCCAATCGGCCGTGCCTTCCTCGGTCAGGTTGACCTGGTCGGGGACGTTTTCTTCCACCTGTATATTCCGTTCTACCGCCACTGGCTGGGGCTTGCCGTAGTAATTGGGCGTATCGTAATCGCCGGCGGGCCGGGCCGGGTCTACCGGATCGGCAAATTGCAGGCGGATAACGGCGCCTTCCTTGACGGCGGCCGAGAGTTCCAGGGTATAGACCGCGCCGTCACGGGATCCGCCTTGGTTTACCAGGGGCATGGCTGTCGCATCGGCGGCAATGGTTGCAAAAGTCGTCTCTTTTCCATTTACCAGTACCTTCTGCAGCGCACCCCAACCGTCGGGCTGATGAATGCGCAGGGTGTAGTCACGGCTGTCAAAGGCCAGCGCGCCTTGGAAATCGCCCTGGGCCTTACCGATTTCCACCACTGCTTCCCCAGCCTCCGCGTCAAAATAACTGGACAGCTCGGTGATGCGGTATGCGCCCTGTTCATATTGGGTGCTTTTCGTATCATCCTCATAAAGCTGGGTTGTGTCGCTCTGCCGGGTAGAGGGGTAAACGTCCAAGGTCAGATGGCTCCAGTCGCTGTCGGCGGTGGTCAAGGTCTCGTCGGCCAGAGGAATTATAGCGCCCTTTTTAATGAAGATGGGATACTCGTCGTTTTTACAGCTGAGCGTAATGCTCTGGGGGCCGTAGACCGTTTGGCCCGTCAGGGTATTGATCCATTCGCCCTCGGGAATCCAAACGGTGCGCTGGGCGCTGCCCACGTTTTCGGCGATGGCGCCCATATGGACTTTTGCATCCCGTTCCCCTTCATAATACTCCAGCTTGAAGCTATGGGTGGTGCCGGGGGCATAACTCTCTTTCGTGACCAGACGGACCGAATTCTGCGGCTTCCAGGCGTCTATGACCAGCTGATCATCAATCCAGAGCCGGCAACCGTCGTCACAAAGGAGGGAAATCTGGGAGGCCATATCGTTTTGAACGGTGAATTTCCCGGTAAAGCGAATGCTGAAGTTATCCGTCTGCACCACCGAATCAGGAGAGTCATAACCCCAGTTGAAATCAATATGATCAATGCTTTGGGTCAATACCGGTTGGCCGGACAGATCGGTATTATTGTAGTAAGCGGCGGAAAGATCCTGGAACCAATCCGGCGAAAGCGCAATGGTGCCCGCCCCGTCAACCACCGGCGCAACCAGGATATCCTCTCCCAGCATGTACTGGTCGGAAGTATCGGCGCCACCGTACTCGGGAGAATCAAAGAGCATGCTGCGCAGCATGGGCATGCCGGTTTCGTAGTTTTCATGGGAGAGCTGGTAGAAGACCGGCAGCAGCCGATAACGCAGATTGATAAAATCCCGATAGATTTCGGTGGTCTCTTCGCCCCGAAGCCAGGGCATGCGGCCGTCGTTTATATCGGTGACGTTCATTACGTGCGGACGGAAAATGGGAGACAGGGCGCCGAATTGCATCCAGCGCAGATACTCGGCATTGGTCATGGAGGCGTCATAGGTCTGATGAGCGCCCAGGTCGGTGCTCACATAGGGGAGAGCGCTGTCCACTCCCATGTCTACAGCATTGGCCACCTCCTGCCAAATTGTCTCCTGACCGCCGTAGGTGTCGCCGGTCCACTGGATACCATAGCGGTGGGCGGCTATATTGGAGGAACCTGTGCGATTGCCGTTGTTGATGCCGTCCACATTGGACATCATAAACAGGCGGTCCTCCGGGTAGACCGCTTTCTGGGCGGCGGCATAGGTAGCCATACCCATGACCTCATGGGTGAAGCCGTCGGGAGGAACCACAGTGGTCCACCAGTTGCGGTCGTACCACCATCCGTCCAGACCCAGCTTTAAAATGTTGGTCAGATTTTGCTGGCGGTAGGATACCTCTGTGGGATGCAGCACATGATTCTGCACATCCCCGGTTGTGGTGGGTTCAGGGTGGTCATTGAAGATAATGTGGGTGCTTTTATCGTGGGCTGCGGCCAGAAAACGGCCCATATCGGGAAAGAGCTTTGTGTTGATATCGTAGCCGGTACCACTGGAGGCGTCCCGCCAGTCGGTGTCCACCACCAGCACGTCCAGAGGGAGGTTTCGGCTGTGGTAGCCGTCGATCTGCTGGAGGGCGGTTTCCTCGGTATAGGCGTAATACCGGCTGTCCCACGCCCCCAGGGCGTAGAGCGGCAGCATTTCGGTGCGGCCGGTCAAATTGACAAAGTCCTTCCGAAGCTGTTTGTGGTCTCCGGCGGGCAAAAAGACATAATAGTCCTCTGCGTCGTTTGTAAAATCCCAGCCGTTGGTATCCCGAAATTCCTGGTTCCTATCGGGCTGCTCGTTAAAGCCCCATTCGGCCGGAACCACCCGGGGGGTGTCGGCGATGGTCCAGGCCTCCACATATTCGGTCAGGTCGGGCAGGGCGATCTTGTTGGTGTCGATTTTGCTGTAGCTCCAAAGTTGTGTGCCGTCGGCGCCGTAAATGCCCACCTCCGACATGTCCTGCGCGTCCTCCGGGACGATCACCGTATAGTTCGAAGCCGTCAGAACCACCGTGTCGCTTTCCTCCGACCGGGTAACCGTATCGCCCAGCCAATCGGTGCGGTTGACAATATGGAAAGTGTTGCGGTCTTCAAACCCTTTTGGCCCCTTTTCCTCAATGCGCACCAGGGTGGGAGACAGAAACTGTACCCGCAGGTCGCCCACCTGCTCGCTTATGATGCCGCTGGAGGTTGTCGCTCCGTCCCCATCGCCGTCGGCGGGCAACGCCTGCGCCGCAGGCAGTCCCACGCCCGTAAGCAATACGGCGGATAGAAGCAGACTGACCAGTTTTTTCATTGCGCTTTCTCCTTCCCAATTCGCGTGCCGCCGGCATTACAGCCGAGATTTTTGCAGCCGCATATGCATATTGTGGTTACAGTATACATCCTATCGGTCAAAAAGACTACGGCGGTCGCAATCCAATACTAGTCAAAAATTACGATGGATGACAATCTATCATATGCAGCAGTACAGAGAGGGTTGGAGATATGCGCTTCACATTACAGACCAGTTATAGACAATTATAATCCAGGTCGGCCCTCCGTTTGCCCCGAAAAGCGCAACGCCGGCCCATGGAATAGAGGCGCCGCAGGCCAGCGCCCTTACAAATCAATAAATTTTATAACTATACGCATAAATATTGCTGTTATTGCTTGAAAAAGTTAAAGACTTCTTTTATAATAAACATGCTGGAGATGGGTAATGCGCGGGTGGGCAGGTGAAGGAATTGAAAAAGATCAGCTCGGAGGTACAACTGTATGAAACCGGGCGTATTTTTCCTTTTCGTGCCTTTCAGAATTATAGTTTGGCAGCCGCCAATCACTGGCATACCGAAATAGAGTTTGTCTATTTGCAGGATAACAGCATGCATGCGTATATCAACAACGAGACCTATCGGCTGCAAGCCGGCGATATAATGATGGCTGCGCCGGGGGATATCCATGGAATTGTGGCGTCCGATCATCACCGGATTGTCATCCAATTTGAACTGGACATATTAAAAACGCAGTATTTCACCAACGACGAGATCCGGCTGATACGGGAGAAGTTGGAAACCCTGGAAAGGGTTAGTTTGAACTGGCCTGAAAATGTACGGCAGGACGTTGCGGCCATCCTCGGACGCCTTTATGATATACGGAACCACGGGCGGCCGGAAATCGGATATAAGATGCAGGTACAGGCTCTTTTATACCGGTTGATTGAAATTTGCTGGTACCGCATACCGGAAAGCAAGGTCCAGGCGGAAAAGGCCAAGCTTTTGCAAAACAAGAAGGCGCTTAGTAATCTGGAGAAGGTTTTCAACCTGGTGCGGGACCGGTACATGGAGGATCTGCACCCGGAGGATGCGGCGGCTCTCCTGAATATAACCCCTAACCATTTCATCAAGTATTGGAAACGATATTCCAGCGTCTCTTTTCATACCTATCTCAACGAATATCGGGTCAGCCAAGCCATTGCGCTGCTCAACAATTCGGACGAGCTGATCTCGGTTATCGCTTTCAAGGTGGGATTTCGCAGCCTTAAAACCTTCAACCGCGTGTTTAAAACCGTGACCGGCGCCAGGCCAAACGAATATCGGAAGCTTTTGAAGCGATAGCCGACGTCTTGACGGATGGGAAATTCCTCCGGGAAACATAAAGTAGGCAATACCTGTGCGTATTTCAGTATAAGACCGCTTGTGTATTATAGTAATAGTATTAGGAAGGAGTTGTGGATTGATGTTTGGAGAAAGATTGAAGGCGCTTCGCCGTTCCCGCGATTTGAGTCAGGAGTATTTGGCCCGTAATGTAGGCGTTACCAAACAGAGCGTCTGCAACTGGGAGAACGACAACATTATGCCCAGTGTGGAAATGATGACCAAGCTGGCGCGGTTCTTCCGCGTTTCCATCGATTATCTGCTGGGCCTGGACGACACGGCGCCTTCCAAGGAGATGTATATTCAGGTTTCTGACCTGTCCAGGGAGGAACTGCTGCATGTGCAGTATATCGTGGACGATATCCGCAGGAATAAAAAGAAAACAGATTAATACAGCGACGGTTGTCCGGCCGCTCTATTCTTTTCGCTTATTTTCCGCAGGCGGCAGATGAGCGCTGTCAAGGGGGAGTGGTTGTGCAAAAGCCGTTGATATGTTTGATGTTCGACAGGGAAGGCGGCGCGCTGGCCCGGTTTGGGGCAGATTATTGGCACGGTTATGACGATATGGAGCGCTTGGCGTTGGATCTGCTCGCCTTCGCCCAATCGGGAGATACCGGAAGCCTGCCCCGCAATGAGAAAAATGATTATGGATGGCCCGAGCCCAATCGGCGCCTAATCGACCGCGGCCAGGCGGTATGGTTTGACTATGACGACATCATGGAATTGGCGGACAGCGGTAGGAGCGTGCCCATAGGGGATGTAAACGTCTTTTTGCGCGCCCTACGCAGCCGGATCGCCGTGAAGGTTTAGTGAAAATTTCCAGTTATATCTGTCCGTTTCATGCGCACAATATTTGTGAGGTGATGGACGATGGCAGATTACGCCGTAACCAAGGATCTTTTTAACACCAATCCGGAGATGAAGCAATATTTTGATTCTCTGCCGGCCCATGTGCAGGAAACCATTCGTCAGTCGGCCGCCGGCCAGATTACCAACCTGGAGGAGCTGCGTCGAACGGCGGAAGGTCTGCTGCAAAAGTAAAGACTCTTTTTCCCCTTATTTTCATAATTACGCAAAAGCGCCCCGTCCAACGGACGGGGCGCTTTGCTGCGATTGCGCGTTTACTTAAAAAGCGGTTTTATAAACTTCCAGCACCAGCTCCTTGGTGCAGGGCCGAGGATTGCCGCCGGTGCAGACGTCGGCCATGGCCGCGTCGGCCAGCGCGGACAGATCCTCTTCCTTGACGCCGATTTCCTTCAAGGTCTGTGGAATGTTCACGTCCTTGGAAAGCTGGCGGACGGCCTCGATGGCGGCTTTCCGGTACTCGTCTTGGCTCATCTGATCCACGCCTTCCACGCCCATAGCCCGGGCGATTTCCCGGAATTTTTCACCGGTATACGCCTGGTTGAATTCCATCACATAGGGCAGCAGTACGGCGTTGGCCACGCCGTGGGGGGTATCATAGAAAGCGCTCAAGGGATGCGCCATGCCGTGCACCACGCCCAACCCCACGTTGGAAAAGGCCATGCCGGTGACGTATTGGCCCAAGGCCATGTCGGCGCGGCCCTGGGGATCGTTCTGCACGGCCCCCCGCAGGGAGCGGGCAATCAGCTCAATGGCCTTCAGGTTCAGCGTATCGGCCAGCTCCCAGGCGGCCAGGGTGGTATAGCCCTCGATGGCGTGGGTCAGGGCATCCATTCCGGTAGCGGCGGTCAGGCCGGCGGGCATGCTGCTCATCATATCGGGATCCACAATGGCGACCACGGGAATGTCGTGGGGATCCACACAGACGAACTTGCGGCGTTTTTCCTCGTCGGTGATTACATAATTAATGGTGGCCTCGGCTGCCGTGCCGGCGGTAGTGGCCACGGCGATGACCGGAACGCTTTTATTCTTTGTGGGGGCCACGCCCTCCAGGGAGACCACATCGGAAAACTCCGGGTTGTTGATGATGATGCCGATGCCCTTGGCGGTATCCTGGGGAGAACCGCCGCCGATGGCGATCATATAATCGGCGGCGGCAGCCTTAAAGGCTTCCACGCCGGCCTTGACCACCGCCACGGAGGGATTGGCCTTTACGCCGTCATAAATTTCATAGGGGAGGCCGGCTGCGTCCAGCAGATCGGTGACCTTTTTAACGACCTGGAAGCGGACAAGGTCCGCGTCGGTGACGATCAGCGCCTTTTTAAGACCCCGGGCCTTGACCTCGGTGACGATTTCCTGGATCGCGCCCTTGCCGTGATAGGATGTTTCGTTGAGAATAAAACGATTCGCCATTTTACAACCGCTCCTTTATCGTTTGGTTTGGCCCCTTGTGGGCTTATCCTTATTTTACCTGTACTCCCCTCAAATAGCAATAGGCGGAAGAAAAGCAGGAAAAGTTTTTACAATTTCGGCATAATACGGTCACAGGCTCGGCCGCATAAATTCTTAAAGTTGTAAAGACGGGTGGCATCTGCGGACAAAATATGGTATACTATTTACCACATGCTGCCGCACGCATGAAATCCCGGCCAAGGGCATATGGATGATAGGGACAAGGCGCGAAAGGACCGCTTTGGCCGGAAAAAGGGGAGTGGCTTATGGATTTTTTTATAAACATTATTAAAACCATTGTGCTGGGGATCATTGAGGGCATTACCGAATGGCTGCCCATCAGCAGCACCGGCCATATGATCCTAGCCGATGATTTTTTGAAGCTGGATGTTTCGGATGAATTCTGGAATATGTTCCTGGTGGTCATCCAGCTGGGGGCCATACTGGCCGTGGTGGTCATGTTCTTCAAAAAACTCTGGCCCTTCCACACCAAAAAGCTGGCCCGGAACAATTTCAAATATATCAGCGACAACAAGGCCGTGGCCGCCCTGCAGCGCTTTACCGATAAGCATGTTTACCTGGACAAAATCATCCTCTGGGTTAAAATTATGATCTCCTGCCTGCCTGCCATCATCATCGGCCTGCCTTTAAACGACTGGCTGGAGGAACACGCCAATACCCCCACCGTGGTGGCGGCTATGCTGATTCTTTACGGCGTACTGTTCATTGTCATTGAAAATTACAATAAGCGCAGAAAGCCCAAATACACCAAACTCAGCGAGCTGACCTTTCAGACCGCCCTTTTCATCGGTATTTTCCAGGTGCTGTCCATCATCCCCGGCACCTCCCGTTCCGGCGCCACCATTGTGGGCGGTATTCTGGTGGGCGCTTCCCGGCAGCTGGCGGCGGAATATACCTTTTTCCTGGCCATTCCGGTTATGTTTGGCGCCAGCCTTTTAAAGTTGATCAAATTCGGCTTCCACTTTACCGGCGCAGAGATCACCATTCTGCTGGTGGGCATGATCGTGGCTTTCCTGGTGTCCATTCTGGCCATCAAATTCTTGATGAGTTATATTAAAAAGCATGACTTCAAGGTGTTCGGTTGGTATCGCATTGTTCTGGGCGTCGTCGTCCTGGCCTACGGTATTGTTTCCAGCATGCTGGCCGCCTGATCAAGACCAAGCTGTTTTTGCAGCCCGACGGGTTAAATCCGTCGGGCTTTTTTGTAATTGACTTCTATTGCAAATCTGTATATAATAGCAATATGCATAAAAACAAACGCATTTTATGCGGGTGGATTGGCAATTCTAAAATATTATTATACAATCATAAACTATAAGGCGGATAATCCGCCGAAAGGAGTTTTGCATATGTTGGGACGCAGCGCTGGCGTGATTTTGAACATATCCTCTCTGACCGGCCCCTATGGTATCGGGGATTTCGGAAAGGGAGGACGGGATTTTGTGGAGCTTTTGGCCCGGATGGGCATGGGCTGGTGGCAGATCCTGCCCTTGTGTCCGGTGGGCAGCGGTAATTCTCCCTATTCCAGCGACAGCGCCTTTGCCATCAACCCGCTGTACGCGGATGTGGAGGATCTGGTGCGGCGGGAACTTGTGACCCGGGCGGAGGCGGAGGCGGCCGTGTATACCGGCACGCCTTACAGCGTGGACTATGACTTTGCCAGGAAAACCAAAGAGGCGCTTCTGCGTACGGCCTATCAGCGGGCGGTGGTACGGGATTACGAGGAAAGGGTGCGGCAGTTTACCCTGGAAAATCAGTGCTGGCTGCCGGGCTATATTGCCTATATGGCGGCCAAAACGGCCAACGGAGGCGCGCCCTGTTATGCGTGGACGGCGGAGGGCGATCCTGCCGAAGCGCGGTTTTATGCCTTCTGCCAATATATTTTGCAGGAGCAGTGGCTCTCCCTCAAAAAGTACGCCAACGACCGGGGCGTATCCATTCTGGGGGATATGCCCATTTATGTCTCTCATGATTCGGCGGATTTCTACAACCATCAGGAGCTTTTCCTCACCGGACCGGACGGGAGGCTCACCAAGGTGGCCGGGGTGCCGCCCGATTATTTTTCAGCCGACGGTCAGCTTTGGGGCAACCCGCTGTACGACTGGGAGAAAATGAAGGCCGACGGTTACCGCTGGTGGATCGACCGCATCGGCCGGAGCTTGACCCTATATGATGCGGTGCGCATCGACCATTTCCGGGGTTTTTACCAGTATTGGGCCGTGCCGGGTGAGGCCAAGACCGCCCGAGAAGGAAGGTGGGAGGACGGTCCGGGTATGGCCCTATTTCAGGCGGTGGAAAGGGCTTTCCCCGATCCGGCCATTATTGCCGAGGACCTGGGCACGGTGGATGAGGGACTGGTGCGCTTTTTGGGGCAGACCGGCTATCCGGGCATGAAGGTGCTACAGTTCGGCTTTACCTCGCCGGGCAGCGACCACGTGCCCTATAAGTATACACCCAACCATATCGCCTACACCGGTACCCACGACAACGACACCATGCTGGGCTGGCTCTGGGCCATTCCCATGGAGGAAAAGCTGCGGCTGTTGGAATACTGCCGCTGTGCCGACGGCAATTGGGCGGAGGGCGGCCCCCGCAGCCAGGTCATCCACAGTATCATTACCACCCTGTGGGAGACGGCGGCAGCCATAACCATTTTGCCGGCACAGGATTTGTGTGGGTTCGGCACCGACACCCGTATGAATATTCCCGGTCAGGCGGAGGGTAACTGGAGATTCCGCTTTACGGCTGATGCTATGGCCCAGGTGGATACGGAATTTTTCCGCCGGATCAACCGCGTATACGGGCGAGGGTAACACCCGTCATCGGGACGTAGATCCGGGAATTTACCTGCGAAGGTTGGCGCCTACAAACATAAGAGGACGGAAGCGCTGCTCCCGCCCTCTTTTTATATTGGTATAGCGTATTCTCATTTGTAAAACCAAAGCTGGTAAAAGGGAAGATTGCGCACGACCAGAAAAACCACCAAAAGTAGACAGATGACCGCCACGCACCATTGGGGTGCGATATGGCGAAAGGGCGGCTTATACTTCCGGGAAAAGGCGTTCTTTGTAAAGAAAACAAGCCAGATAAAGCCGGCGGGCAGGGCGATGCAAAAGACCGGGTTATACCGAAAGGCCTCTATGAAGTCCAGGTGCAGCAGGGCCTCCAGGGCCCGGGTAGCGCCGCAGCCGATACAGTCCCAGCCGGTTATGCGGCGGAAGGTGCATTCCCACAGCTCGTCGGTAAGAGAGAGGTGGAAGAGTTTTACGATGAGAATAATAAGCAGGGGCAGGCCCCAGAGAATGAGGGCTAGAATGCGGTTGCCCTTTTGGGTAAAAAGGAGCCGGGACATACGTAAACCTCCCTTTCATACGCCCTGCTGGGGCGGGGATTTGGCCAGGATTCCTTTAAAGCGTATGAAGAAGACGGTGCCGGTGGTAGCCGAGGCCAAAAGATCGGCCACGGGCTCGGCCAAAAAGACGGCAAAAACCTTGTCGGCGAAGAAAAGAGGAAGGATGAAAATCAGGGGGATAAGTAAAAACACCTTGCGGAGTAGAGCCAAAAACAGGGAGGTTTTGGCCTGCCCCAGGGCCACGAAGGTCTGTTGGCAGGAGAACTGCACACCCAGGGCGAAAAGGCAGCCGGTAAAGATGCGGATGGCCCAGACGGCCTTTTCCGTCAGCGCGGGATCGTCACTAAATATTGCCACAAAAGCCCCGGGGAAAAGCATAAGGGCCAGCCAGCAGATCGTGGAAATGCAAATCGACCACAGGAAGATTAGCCGAAAGGCCCGGCGCACCCGGTGGGTATTGCGCGCGCCGTAATTGTAACTGACAATGGGGGACGCCCCCTGGGTCAGGCCGGTCACCGGCATCAGGAGAAATTGTAGCACACTGCTACAGATGGTCATAGCGCCCACCGCGCTGTCGCCGCCATACCTTTGCAGGGAGGCGTTGAGCGCGATATTCACCAAGCTCTCGGTGCTCTGCATAATAAAGGGCGAGAGGCCAAGGGCCAACACCGGAAGTAAAATGGATGCCCGCGGCCGCATGTTTTGGAAACGGATGCGCAGACGGGTGCGCCGGCCGCACAAAAAGAGCAGGACCCATAGGGCTGAGACCGCCTGGGAGAGGATGGTGGCGATGGCGGCTCCCTGCACGCCCATGCCCAAGCCGAAAATGAATATCGGGTCCAGCACGATATTGAGCACGGCGCCGATGAGAACGGTGAGCATGCCGGTTTTTGCAAAGCCCTGGGCGTTGATAAAGGGATTGAGCCCGAGAGCCAGCTGAACGAAGACCGTGCCGCTGACGTAGATAAGCAAATAGCTTGATGCATAAGGCAGGGTCTCCTGGCTGGCGCCAAAGCAGAGCAGAAGGGGATCGCGAAAGAGGATGAATACAACCGTAAGCAGAACCGAAATCCCCAACAGGGCGGCAAAGCAGTTGCCCAAAATGCGGGCCGCCTCCTCATTTTTACCCTCTCCCATCTTGATGGCGGCTCGGGGTGCGCCGCCCATGCCGATCAGGGCGCTGAAGGCCGAGATAATCATGACGATGGGAAAGGTGACGCCTACGCCGGTGAGGGCGGTGGCCCCTATATCGGGAATTCGGCCGATATACATGCGGTCCACAATATTGTACAGAGCGTTGATAAGCTGGGCCAGGATGGAAGGCAGGGCCAGCCGAAACAGCAGTCGACCAATCCGGTCGCGTCCCAGGTCGTTGGTTAAAGCTTTTGACAAGTACATCACTTCCGTTGGGGAGAATCAGGCGGCCGCAGGCGCGGAATACGCATAAACCGCCGGCTTTTTGCATATCATCTAGCAAACTGGCATTATGGAGAGGTGATAGTGTGAAAGGAGCCGTTGAGGAGCGTGCGGTAGAGTTGGGAGAGTATATCATTGAAAACAACGCCACTGTTCGGGCCGCCGCAAAGAAGTTTCAGATTTCCAAGTCAACCGTACATACAGACGTAATGAAACGAGACGCTTCTTTATGCGCGCACGCGCGCAGGACGGGGGAGCGGCCCTTTATCCCGCGGCGGACACAGATGGACAAAGCATTTTTACATTATAGCATAACAGCTTCCAGGTTGCAATTTTCGCCGGTAGGCTCCCAGTCGTGTCTCGGTACGGGAAACGGCCAGGAGAGACGGGGGGAGGCGGCGCAGGCATGAAAAGGGAAAGCCTGCATTTTCGGTTTCACAACCCCAACAAAGAGGAAACCGCCGCGGCTTATCTGATAAAGATTTTGGTGGAGGCAAACATGGATAAGGCCCTGCAGGCGGTTCACGCCGCTTGTCCCCGCAAACCGGAAACAGCTCGCGACTCCATGGATCAGGCCGGCTGACATGTAGCCCGCCGGCTTAGCCGTGTCCGGGTCTTTCGTAAGCGCGTAAAAGTAGATAAAAAATCATGACGGGACGCTCCTCTCCGCAAATACGTGGTGGGCGCCCGCCCAAGAAGGTGCTTGCTATGAGAATCGCCGCTTATTGTCGCGTTTCCACGGATAAGGACGACCAACTGAACAGCCTTCAGGCCCAGAAGGCGTTCTTTTCCGCATATACCCAGCGCACCGGAGACGCCCTCGTCCGACTGTATGCGGACGAGGGCATTTCCGGCACCAAAATCAAAAACAGAAGGGAATTTCTGCGCATGATGGCCGATGCGGAGCGAGGCCTGTTTGATATGGTGGTGGTAAAGGATATCTCCCGCTTTGCCCGCAATACGGTGGACCTGCTGCAAAATATACGGAAGCTCAAGTCCCTTGGCATCGATACCCAGTTTCTGACCGCCAATATGACCGGCATGGGCAACAGCGAATTTGTTCTCACTATTTTCGGCGCACTGGCGCAGGAGGAGAGCGCCAATACCTCCAAACGGGTCAAATTCGGCAAGAAAATGAACGCGGAAAAGGGGCGCGTGCCCAATCTGGTCTTCGGTTATGACAAGACGCCGGGGGATTACTTCAACCTGATGATCAACGAGAGGGAAGCGGAATGGATCCGACGGATTTATGAATGGTACGCCGATCAAGGGTACGGCGCGGCAAAAATTGCCGATATGCTCAACGAGCGGGGGGTGCGGACCAAGCGGGGCTGTCGGTGGAGCCAGAACGCCATCCGCCGGATTCTGACCAACGCCTTATATACGGGGAAGATTATCAACGGAAAACAGGAGGTGTCCGACTTCCTCACCGGGCAGCGGGTGCAAAAGGACGCAGCCGAATGGATGGTTGTGGACCGGCCTGAACTGCGTATTATTGATCCGGAGGTTTTCCGGCGAACCCGGCAGATTATGACCGATAGGGGCAAGGCCTTTAGAGTGGACAGGGAACGTCAGAGCAACCGGTATTTGTTTTCCACGTTGATCAAATGCAAGGAATGCGGCTGGTCCTTCCGACGTACCGTCCGCACCTATAAAAACACCTATGTCCGTTGGGTCTGCTCCGGTCACAACGGCGGAGGGGCCCAAAGCTGCCCCAACGCCATCGCGGTGGACGAGGCCGAATTGATGCAGGCGTTACAGGAATACTTTACGGGACTGCTGCAAGCCAAGAAAAATGCACTGGGCTGCGCGATAGGAGAGTTTCGAAGGGTCTGTATGGCGGGGAATCCAAACCCCGACCGCCAACAGCGGCTGGTTCGCCGACTGGCCGCGCTGGACAGGGGCCGGCGGAAATACCTGGATATGTATGCCGATGATTTGATTTCCCGCCAAGAGCTTCAGGAAAGAATCGGGGAGACCCGCCAAGAAATGGAGGAGCTGGAAAAGGAGCTGGGAATGGTGTCCGGCGATTGGGTTGGGAACCAGCGGCTGGAAGAAATTTTGAGCGGCGTATTTCGGTCGATTAAGGACATAGCCGATATACGCCCCATGACCAACGCCCAGCTCAGACAGATCGTTCAAAGGATCGAGGTGGACCGGGAGGGCAACGTGGACGTTTATCTGCGGCCGCTGCATGCGCAAGAGGGGGCGGCTGCCGTTCCCTTATGATACGACGGCACACAAAGACGTAACCGACCGGCTGCACCGGAACAACCCTCAGTTGTACGCGCGGGTGAAAGAGGTTTTGGAGCACAATAAGCAGGAACGGCATATCCGGGGAGGCATGGCTACCCGGCGGAAATATAAAGGGGAATAGCCTACAGAGCAGACGGGCGCGCCTCCCAAGGGGCGCGCCCGTTATACGTACCGGCATAAGAACGGCCGCATCCTGTGATGCGGCCGAATGGAATTTTTAATTGTTAACGCCATGGTGAAAGGGCTTGACATCGGTGGTGAGCGCCTCCAGGGAATACCCCTCTCCCTGCAGGTACTGAATGATTTCCGGCAGGGCGTCCACGGTGGTGGTCTTGATGGGCGCGTCGTGCATCAGGATGCAGACCCGGCTCTTTTTGCCGCATTCCCGCTTGATATTAGCTACCAAATCGCTCGCCGGCGCCTTATTTGCGTCCGCGTCGCCGGAGCTTACGTTCCAGTCAAAATAAACGTATCCTCTGGCCTCTACCTCCTTGGTGAGCTGAGACATGATGCCCTTGCAATACTTTGCGCTGACGGTATTGCTGCTGCCCCCGGGGAAGCGAATGACCTTGGGGGCGACGCCGATATAGCTTTCCACCTTGTCGCTGATGGCCTGTAGATCTTTGAAATAGGCGTCGACAGAGGAGTAAATCTGGTTGTATTCATGGGAGTTGGAATGGAGCCCCACCGTATGCCCCTCCTCGTGGATGCGTTTTATCAAGTCCATCTTGCTGGTGCCGATAACGAAAAAGGTGGCCTTGGCATTGTACTGCTTTAAAATATCCAAGATCTTTTCCGTGTTGGAGGAGGGACCGTCGTCAAAGGTCAGGTAGGCGACCTTGCGTCCATCGGTTTCGGTTGTTCCGGTGGGGACGGAGGAGGGAGGTTGCAGGGCGTTGATTTGGGAGCGCAGGTCGTTTGTCTTGGAATTCAGGCGGTCCAGCCGCTGCTGCAGGGTGCTGGCAAGCTGGCTGGAATCCATATTTTCCGTATCCGGTTCTCCTCCCGGAATGCCCAGTTCCTCCTCGTAATGAGCGGCTTTGCTGCTTACATCGGTCAACTGTTCATGCAGCGCCCCGTTTTCGGATGAGAGGGCCTGGTTGGAGGCGGCGGAAGCCCGCAGATCCGACTGCGCGCCGGCGTACAGCAGGCCCATCACAAGGGCGGCCAAAAGGGCAAGGATCATGATGATGACCATTACGGGCGAACGCCTGGAACGCCTTCTGGCCGGTCGGTGCACGCCCCCGGGAATCGGCTCCTTGCGCAGGGGTATGCGTTCCATTTTGTCGGGATTTTCCTGCCCGGCAAAAACATCAAGAGGTTCATAATCGCGATTGTTGTCCATTTTTAACTCCTTCCTGTTTTATGTCTATGAAACTGCGCCAGCCGGCCGCCTTGGGCGCCGGCGGCTGCCGCAGAAATATTGTTGCCCCTATGATAGCAAACGCTGAGGTCGAAAACAACCGTTTTAAATTACAAATGTTTACAAAAGGATTGCAAACGGGGCGCGCGGGGTTGTACCTTATTTGAAAAAATGGTATACTATCCATAAATCGCCTTTGGGTTCCGTATAAAAAACAAATAAAATGACCGCAAAGCGGCCGCCGCCGCACAAAAAAGGAATGGAGAGGATCATAAATGGCAGAACAAAAAAAGGTTTTGATTTCCTGCGACAGCACCTGCGATCTGTCCCCTGAGCTGCTGGAGCGGTATTCTATTGCGCTCAATCCCCTGTTTGTGGTTATAAACGGCAAAACCATGCGGGACTGCGTGGATGTGTTCCCGGATGATATATATGAGTATTATAAAACCACTGGGGAAATTCCCAAAACCACCGCCGCCAACATGGACGATTTTACCCATTACTTTCGGCCGTATGTGGAGGCGGGATATGCGATCGTACACTTCACCATCAGCTCTTCCATGTCCGGCACCTTTAACAACGCCCGTATGGCTGCGGCCGAGCTGGAGGACGTATATGTGATCGACAGCAAATGCCTGTCCACCGGCGCGGGGCTGGAGGTACTGCGGGCGGC
The DNA here is from genome assembly GCA_019417145.1 of Clostridiales bacterium. Lineage (GTDB taxonomy): Bacteria > Bacillota > Clostridia > Oscillospirales > Acutalibacteraceae > Howiella. Next base: position 2,186 of record DXVY01000012.1, on the reverse strand, counting down.
GGAAATGGCGCAGGAAGGCCTGGACGCCCGCACCATCGCCAGCAAGGTTTCCTCCCTGTGGGAGCGGGTGGACGCCTCCTTTGTGGTGGATTCCCTGGAATATCTCCACAAGGGCGGCCGCTGCTCTTCGGTGGCGGCCCTGGGCGCCAACCTTCTTAAGCTCAAGCCCTGTATCGAGGTGAAAAACGGCGTGATGGGCGTGGGGAAAAAGTACCGGGGACGGTTCGAGGACGTGCTCATGGAGTATACGGCCGCCCGGCTGGCGGACCAGGCGGATATTGAGACCGATCGGGTCTTTGTCACCCACGCCGGTTGCCGGCCGGAGGTTGTGGAACGGGTGGTGGATAAGGTCAAGTCTCTGCTGCCTTTCCAGGAGGTGCTGGTGACCCGCGCGGGCTGCTCGGTATCGGTGCACTGCGGCCCCAATACGCTGGGCGTGCTGTTTATCCGTAAGACGCCTATAT
>DXVY01000012.1:0-1712 GCA_019417145.1 Clostridiales bacterium | reverse complement strand
GAAATAAAGGAAATTTAAGGGGGCGAGGAAATGTCTCCAACTGATTTGCAGGACAGCCTCTTTGCCGAAAGGGGGCCGGATTCAACCGCAGGTCGGCGGCCGGAACGGAGAAAATGGTCCATCCGGGACGGCCGCTCAGCCTATTTCCGATGGCAGCCGCGGGTGATTTTCCTGATCATCGGCTTGGCCCTCCTATTCGAGCTGTTGTCCTCTGTCTTTTACAGCGGTTTCCTGGCGTCCCTTGGCAGGGGTTGCTGGTATCTGGTGCTTCCTCTGCTGACGCTTCTTGCCGCCCGATCCTCCTTTAAGCGGCTGGCCTTGGCCTGCCTGCTGGCCTATGGAGGCCGGACGGTTTTGCAAGTGGGTACGGCCGTATACGGAGCCCGGATGAGCGGCGGTTCCCTAGGACTGGGGTCGGTTTTGTATATGGTGCTGTCCGGCATGGTGCTGCCCCTGCTTATCCTGCTGTTTTTAGGCATTGGCCTGCAGCTTCTCCGACTTGTGCGGCTCCATCCGGCGGCGCTGTACGCCAGCGCTGCGGCGCTGGCCTCGCTGACCCTCATCGTCTATCAATTTGTGCAGCTGGGCATCACCGCCAGCCTGTATGGCTCAGGCGGCATAGACTTGACCGGCGGGCTATCCTACCTGCTGCACGGCGTAGGAAGCGAGCTGCTGTGGAGCCTTATTCTCTTTACCTTCTTCTACTGGGGCGACTTTATTATTCGCTCGGGAAGATGGAGCGCTTGGCTTAGGAAATACGGCTGAAAAGAAACAGCCGGAGCGGACCAACGCTCCGGCTGTTTTGTAGGATACGTGGTCAGGCCTCCTTTTTCTGCTGACCGTTTACCAAGCGGACGTCCAACTGGTTGAAGGGAGTGGTCACACCGGCCGCATCCAGCGCCGCGCCTCCCTTTTCCAGCAGGTCGTAATAGAGATCCCAGTAATCCTCATTTTTGCACCAGACGCGGACAACGATATCCACCGAGCTCTGGGCCCTCTGGTCCACCCGGATAAAGGGTGCGGGTTCCTGCAAGGCCAGCGGATGCTGTTGGGCAATGTCGCGCAGGATATCCTTTGCCTGCTCGGGATCGTCTTCATAACTGATGGAAAAGGTCAGATCCACCCGGCGCGTTTCCTCTCGGCTGTAGTTGATAATATTTTCGCTGATGAGCTCGCCGTTGGGAATGACGATCTGCCGGTTGTCCGGCGTTTTCAGATAGGTGTGCACCATATCCACGCGCTGCACCGTTCCGGCTAGGCCGTTTGCCTCGATGTAATCCCCGGTGACAAAGGGGTGGGTAAAGAGCAGCAGGATGCCGGCTGCCAGATTGGAAAGGCTGTCCTTGAGGGCCAGGGAGACCGCCACGGCCGCGCCGCCCAATGCCGCCAGCAGTCCGGCGGAGGAGATGCCCAGGGTGGACATAGCGCTAATGACGATGATCAGGATGCAGACCGTACGCATGCAGATGAGCAGAAATCGTTTGAGGGAATAGTCGATGTTGGATTTGGACAGCGGCCGATCCAACAGCCGTATGAGTAGCTTGGTCAGCAGTAGGCCGACCACGATGACCAGGGCCGCGGCCAAAATTCTGGGCCCCATGGTAAACAGGAAATCCAACAGCCGATCGGTAAGCTTATCCATATGGACGCACCTCCTATAATATTTGGCTTCTACCGCTATTATAAAATTGATGGAAGGATCTGTAAAGCCC
>DXVY01000119.1 GCA_019417145.1 Clostridiales bacterium | reverse complement strand
CCGGGACGTCCCACGGGGGACTTGCCCTCACCACCGCCGTGGGGGTGGTCGCAGGGGTTCATAACAGAACCGCGGACGGTGGGCCGCCAACCCATGTGGCGCTTGCGGCCGGCCTTACCGATGTTCACGTTCTCGTGCTCGGGGTTGCTGACCTGGCCTACGGTGGCCATGCAGTTCATGGGCACCTGGCGCAGCTCGCCGGAGGGCAGCCGCAGCAGGGCCATGCCGTTCTCCTTGGCCATCAGCTGGGCCGAGTTGCCGGCCGAACGGGCCAGCTGGGCGCCCTTGCCGGGGTACAGCTCAATGTTATGCAGGAAGGTACCGGTGGGGATATTCTGCATAGGCAGGGCGTTGCCGGTCTTGATATCGGCATCGGGGCCGCTGACGATCTTGTCGCCCACCTTCAGGCCCTGGGGAGCGATGATGTACCGCTTCTCCCCGTCCTCATACTGCACGAGGGCGATGTGGGCGGTGCGGTTGGGGTCGTACTCCAGGGTCAGGACGGTAGCGGTCACGCCATGCTTATCACGCTTGAAATCGATGACCCGGTACTTCCGGCGGTTGCCGCCGCCGCGATGGCGGACGGTGATGCGGCCGTAGCTGTTGCGGCCGGCATTCTTCTTAATGGGCTCCAGCAGGCTCTTCTCGGGCGCCACCTTGGACAGTTCGGAATAATCCATCACGGTCATGCCGCGGCGGCCGGGAGTCGTGGGCTTATAACTCTTAATCGGCATTTCAGGTTTCACACTCCTATTTTGGCTTAGCGGGAGGCCTCATACCTCCCATACATTGCCGGAAATGATGCTGCATTTCCTTGTCAGACGGGCTTAGATGAGACCCTCGAAGAATTCGATGGGCTTGGAATCGGCCTTCAGGGTGACGATGGCCTTCTTCCAGCTGGCGGTGTAGCCGGCGTACCGGCCCATGCGCCGCATCTGGCCCCGCATGCTGATGGTGTTGACCTTGGCGACCTCGACCTTGAAGAGCTCTTCAACGGCCCGGGCGATGTCCACCTTGGTGGCGTCGGTAGCGACTTTGAAGGTGTATTTCTTCCCCGGAATCCCGGTCATGCTCTTTTCGGTGATGACCGGCTTGAGGATGATATCCTGTGCGGCTTTCATTTAAGCGTACACCTCCTCGAGTTTGGCGACAGCATCCTTTACGACCACCAGGCTGTCGGCGTTGATGATGTCGTAGGTGCTGATGGTGTTGACCTGGGCGGTCTTGACGCCCTTGATGTTGGCGGCCGACTTGACGGCCATCTGGTTGTTGTCAGCCAGAATCATCAGGGTCTTCTTGCCGGCCTTTACGGCGGCCAGCATGTCGGCCACTACCTTGGTCTTGTAGCTGTCGACCTTCAGTTCGTCCAGGACGATGAGGGAGCCGTCCAGAACCTTGTCGGACAGAGCCGACTTGAGGGCCAGGCGGCGGACCTTCTTATTCAGGGTATAGCTGTAATCACGGGGCTTGGGGCCCAGGGCGATGCCGCCGTGCCGCCACTGGGGCGCGCGGGTGGAACCCTGCCGGGCATGGCCGGTCCCCTTCTGACGCCAGGGCTTCTTGCCGCCGCCGGAGACTTCCGAACGGGTCAGGGTGGACTGGGTGCCCAGCCGCTGGTTCGCCAGGTAGTTCACAACGGCCATGTGCATGACGGCCGCGTTGGGCTCGATACCGAATACGGCGTCGGACAGGGCGATTTCGCCCACATTGTTGCCGGCCATATCGAGAACTGCTACGTTAGGCATATCTTACACTCCTTCCCTTAGGCTTTCACGCTGTCGGCGATTACGACGATACCGCCCTTGGGGCCGGGAATGGCGCCCTTGACTGCGATAATGTTGTTCTCAGCGTCAACCTTGACTACGTCCAGGTTCTGGACGGTTACGCGCTCGGCGCCCAGATGGCCGGCCATCTTCTTGCCCTTCCAAACCCTCGAGGGAGAGGAGCAGGCGCCCATGGAGCCGCCGTGGCGGGCTACCGGGCCGGTGCCGTGGCTCATCTTCAGGCGGGCGAAGTTCCAGCGCTTGATCACGCCGGCGTAGCCCTTACCTTTGCTCCGGCCGGTCACGTCGATATGATCGCCCTCGGCGAAGACGTCGGCCTTCAGGATGTCGCCCACGTTCAGGGCGGAGCAGTCCTCCAGGCGGAACTCCCGGAGCACCCGCTTGGGCGCTACGTCGCCCTTGGCGAAGTGGCCCTTCATGGGCTTGTTCACCTTGGTGGCCTTCAGGTCGCCAAAGCCAACCTGAACCGCCTCGTAGCCGTCCTTCTCCATGGTCTTCTTCTGGGTGACCACACAGGGGCCGACCTCTACCACGGTTACGGGAACGACATTGCCGTTCTGGTCAAAAAGCTGGGTCATGCCGAGCTTCTTGCCTACCAAACCTTTTTTCATTGTGTATCCTCCTTTTGGTTATTGGTTGACCTTGCGGCCAACTTGACCACGCTGGCACGGATGGAGATTAGAGCTTAATCTCAATTTCCACGCCGGCGGGGAGCTCAAGACCCATCAGAGCTTCCACCGTCTTGTTGGAAGGCCTGAGGATGTCGATAAGCCGTTTGTGGGTGCGGGTTTCAAACTGCTCCCGGCTGTCCTTATACTTGTGTACAGCGCGCAGGATGGTTACGATTTCCTTCTCAGTGGGAAGAGGGATGGGGCCGGAAACCCGAGCGCCCGTGCGCTTGGCCGTCTCGACGATCTTCTCCGCCGACTGGTCCACCAGCGCGTGGTCGTAACCCTTCAGTCTGATCCTGATTTTTTCCTTCACTGCCATGATTGGGGTTCGCCTCCTTCAGTTGTTGGCGGGCAACGCTTAAAAACCTTACACTGTGCCGGGTGTTTCATCCCGGAACATTATAAAACCGGATAAGCCACATTGCCTGGCATATCCGGGTTCGGCTCAAAGCGCCGTTGCACACACGCTTGCCGGCCACTCCCCAGCCCGTCCAAGGGAAAGGGATGCCCGCTTCCATTTTGCATAAGCCTTAATGGCCTCTGCAAATGGCGTGTACGCTTAGTTTTTGTCGCCCGGTTTATAAATCGGACATACTCCGCGGAAATTCCCCGGCTCAGCGGCCGGCCACCTCCCGCATCAACGCATATCTGCGCTTGTCGCGCCTATCTATAATAGCATGGAGCCCTTGGAAAAACAAGTTTTTTTTCAAAAAAATGCGAGGAAAGCGGGATCTCTCACCATTTTCTACGCATGAGCCGTCGCACGCTGCATTTTATCCATATTTTTTATGCATTTTTTACATTGCTTTGCTGGAAAACCGGCCGTCTTCGGCCTACGGCTCCCCCTCCTCCCGCAAATGGCGATGATAAAAGGCAAACAAAAGAAAACAGGCGCCTGGATATCTGCACCCATGCAGTCCCCCGGATGCACACGGGCTATAAAATCCACCGGGCCAAACAAAGGCCGGTCCCACGAAGGGCGGCCGGCCTCTGCTCCCCTATCTGTTTATAGCAGTTATGGCAGGCGATTTCATCCCTGGCGGGCCAGGATTTTACAGATTTCCATCACGTCCGCGATGGTGATTTCCCCATCGCTATCCAGATCGCCGCGCTCTATTTCGTCATCGGCGGGATCGGTCCCTGCCGACTCCCGGGCCATGACCTTGCAAGCTTCCATCACATCCGCGATGGTCACCTCCCCGTCGTCGTCCAGGTCGCCGGGAATAATCGCGGGCGCTTCCAGAACCTCGACATGAATTTCCGCCGTCAATCCGTCGGGGTTAACCGCTCCTTCTACCGCCAAGGCGCCGGTCAGGGTATAGCCGCCCTTGGTATAACCGTCGTAAGGCACGCCGTCGGCCGAGGTCGACGCCCAGGTCACGGCCGCGTCCACCCGCCGTCCGTTTGAAAGGGTGACCTTCACGGTCTCCGGCAGGGGCAGTTCCTCAAATTCCGTCCCCATCAGGACGTTCACGCCCTCCGGCTGATCCACCGATTGGATGGAGGGCGCCTGCCGCTGCTCGAACAGCCAATCCACCAAATCCGCGTCGTTATACGCCGGTTCCCAGGCGCCGTGCCCCGCATTGGTGTATTCCGTATACTGCACCTTACCGCCAACCTCTTCAAGAGCCGCAACCATCTCCCGTGTGCCACGCACCGGCACCGTTCCGTCGTCGCTGCTGTGGTAGGTACGGATGGGGATATCCTTGATAAGCGACGCCTTGGTCGGGTCCCCCGCGCCGCAGACCGGAATGGCGGCCGCAAAGGTATCCGGATAACGGATGATGGTATCCCAGGTGCCGTAGCCGCCCATGGATATGCCGGTGATATACATGCGGTCAGGATCCACCTTGTATTCCTCGGTCACCTGTTCCACGATCTTCATCACGGCGGACATCTGCTGGCTCTGGGGCACGGCGTCCACCGAATAGGAGCCGTTTCCCCACGGAGTATCCACCCACTGCCGGTCGGAGGGGCACTGAGGCGCCAAAATAATGCAGGCGTGATCAGGATCGGTATCGTTGACAATACGGGTGAGAATATTGCTGTTTACCGTGATATGCCGCTCGTTATCGCTCCCCCGTTCCCCTGCGCCGTGCAGGAAAAGAAGAAAGGAATACTTTCTTTCCGCGTTCATCCGTTCCGGGACATACATGCGGTACGGCAGGGTCAGGCCGGTGTCGGGGTCGGTAAAGACTTCCCTTGTAAATCGGTTTCGCACCTCCAGGGGCATGTCCGCGGCCTGCACCTGTACGCCAGGCAAGGCGCCGCAAAACAAAAGAATCGATACCAGCAGGGCCAGCCATTTTTTCATCTGCATTTTACATCCTCCATTCAATAGGTATTGCGACCCCAGCAGAGCCGACAATATCATGTATGTCACTTAGTATAATAGATTGGCAATAAAATTCCTAGCAAAAAAACTGGTTTTAGAAGACATAATCTGTGAACAGGCGGAACATTTCCTTTCGCCTCGTTCTGCGCAGCGCCAGGCAGCCTTTTGCCGCTCCTTTTTTCAATGGGGGATTGGCCCGCCAGACAGAAAGGCGCCCCGGAAATCTCCGGGGCGCCGATGATCCTATTCTATCCCTGACGGGCTAAGATCTTGCAGATTTCCATCACATCGGCGATGGTGATCTCCCCGTCGCCGTCCAGGTCGCCGCGCGCAATCTCGTCATCGGTAGGATCGGTACCAGCCGACTCCCTGGCCATGACCTTGCAGGCTTCCATCACATCCGCGATGGTCACCTCTCCATCCTTATCCAGGTCGCCGGGCGTAACGACCGGGTCGGGAGGAGTCACGCTGCCCGCCTCCAGATGGGTCAACGCGTACTGCAGCCGCCAGAGGGCCTCGGACAATATCTCCGCCGAAGGATTGGACTGCGCCAGCACCGCGTCGGCGTTGTCCTTATGCAAGCGCAGAATCTGCCAGCTCTCGGTGGTATAGTCCGTCTCATTCAGGCCGGCGGCCGTATCGGCCAGACGTTGCAGGTCGGCCTTCTCGATGGCGGTTTCCTCCACCTTAAAGAGGTGAACCTCGTCCAGTTGCAGGGAAGAGCCGCTGGGCGAATCGCCGTAGAAGCCAAAGGTCAAAGCGCCGTCCTTTACCTCGCACTCCACCGCGTATTTTGTCCACTTTCCGTTATAGGGAATAGCAAAGTAGGTCGTCTCTTCTCCATCGTAACCCGTCAGCTCTACCCGCAGGGTATTGAACTGGGTCTCGTAATGCTTGGCCCAGAACTCCAA
>DXVY01000118.1 GCA_019417145.1 Clostridiales bacterium | reverse complement strand
TACAAGGATCAGGCCGGCGGCTCCTCCCCATTCGCTTGCTTACGGCTTTTCTTATTAGAATGATTATACACCAGGCGACGGGGAGCTTGCAAGAGCTTTTTTATCCCTTTATGCACAATTTGCGGTATTTTCCCAATATATTTTTTCGCCGGGGCCATTCTTTTCCCAATCGCGCCATATAACGCCCGGACGGGACGCCCTATCAGCTGAAACAACCGCCGGAAAAAACGATAGATCGCCCCCGCCGCCGCCAACACCAGCGCCGACAGACTGCAGCGGCAGGCGAGAAAGCCCAGCAACTCGCCCAACAGCACATAACCGCGGATTTCCCCGTTGCAGCGGACAATAAGAAAGCAAAAGGTGAAAAAGGCGCAGACGGCAAAGTAGAGCACATCCTGGAAAAACACGCCCACCGTGGAGGTATTGCGCGCCAATCGGATGATACGGAACAAATCATAAAACAGGCACATAGCGGCGCCGGCGGGTATGGAAAGCAGAAAGGTCAGGGTCTGGTCCGCAAAGCTGATTTCCCACATGGCCCATCATCGAAACAGGCGGCCGAAAAAGCCCCCCTGCTGCTTTTGGCTATCGGTGTAGATCATGGCCAGAATCCGGCCCTCCATATTCAGCTCCCCCGTCTCCACATTGAAGCGGCTGATATGCAGATCCCCGCCCCGGACGGTAAGCTCGCCCTGGTCGGTGACCAGCACCACCGTCTGCTCGTCAAAGCTGTCCACATCGTTGACCCCGGTGACCATCAGACGGGTCCGGTCCTCCATGATTACGTTGTGCGGCGTCTTTACTACCTTCTTCTCTTCCGCCATTGCCATATCGATTCCTCCCTTTTGTGTGACATGCTCCAAGACACGTCGTCTATACATGCTATGCAAAAGGGGACGGCCTTATGACCCGACCGCACCGCACCGGCCGCCGCGTGCGGTCGGACAGGCGGCGGTACATAAAAGGGCCGCTCCTAAGAGCGGCCCTTGCATCCGGAGCAGGCTAATCCACCAGACGGTACATCAACCCCGCTTCTTCTTTCTTGGCGTACTCGTTGACCTGCAACACCTCGGCCTTCACCGTCCGGGCGCCGAAATGCAGTTCCAGCACATCTCCCGTCTTCACCTCGTAGGAAGCCCGGGCCGGCTTGCCGTTGACCAACACCCGCCCGGCGTCGCAGGCCTCGTTGGCCACCGTGCGCCGCTTGATAATGCGGGATATCTTCAAATACTTGTCCAGGCGCATACCGCACCTCCTTTTTACAGAAAAAGCCGCCTTTATCCTGCACAGACAAAGGCGGCGTATTTCCAGATCGCTTACTTGGAAACGGCATCCTTAAAGGCCTTGCCAGCCTTAAAGACAGGGGCCTTGGAAGCGGGGATTACAATGGCCTCCTTGGTCTGGGGATTGCGGCCGGTGCGCTCGCCGCGCTCGCGAACCTCAAAGGTGCCAAAGCCAACCAGCTGAACCTTGTCGCCAGCCACCAGCTGCTCGGTTACGGTCTCAATAAAAGCGGCAACAGCCTTCTCGGCATCCTTCTTGGACAGGGCGGCCTTCTCGGCAACCGCTGCTGCTAATTCCGTCTTGTTCATTTTCTTGCTACCTCCATAAATTTTCTATTCCTCAACAAGCATCGCTTGCAATGAGCCATGAATCCTAACGGGCCTTCGCCTCGTCCCAAAGCTTGTCCAGTTCTTGGAGCGGCGCACTTTTCATATCCACGCCCCGCTGGGTCGCCATTTGCTCCACCAGCCTAAACCGGCGGATAAACTTATCCGTGGCCCGCTGCAAAACCTCCTCGGCCTCCACGCCGGCAAATCGGGCCGCATTGACCGCCGCAAACAGCAGGTCGCCCATCTCCTCGGCCACACCTGCCTGATCGCCTGCGGCCAGAGCCGCCTGCAACTCGGCCGTCTCCTCCGGGATCTTCTCCAGGGCGCCCGCGATATCCGGCCAGTCAAAGCCGGCCTTGCCCGCCCGCTTTTGCACCTTTTGGGCGCGCATCAGGGCCGGAAAGGCCCGGGGCACGCTTTCCAGCGTGGCGGCGGCAGTCTCCTGGTGTTTCTCCACCCGCTTGATCTGGTCCCAGTTTTGCAGCACCTGCTCGGGGGTATCGGCCTTGACCTCCCCAAACACATGGGGATGGCGCAGGATCAGCTTTTTACAAATCCCGTCGGCCACCTGGTCCAGGTCAAAGTCGCCGGCCTCCTCCGCCATGCGAGCATGAAAGACCACCTGCAACAACACGTCCCCCAATTCCTCGCACAGGGCCTTATCGTCTCCCTGGTCAATGGCGTCGGCCGCCTCGTATGCTTCCTCCAGCAGGTTATTCCGGATGCTTTGGTGGGTCTGCACCCGGTCCCAGGGACAACCGTCCTCCGAACGGAGCAGCTCCATGATCCGGCGCAAATCGCTTACATCATAGGATTCTTTTCTCTTGAACACATTATCTTGTATCATATTTTTCCCCGTAAATCAATAGCATTCCAGCAAATTTTGTTAAAATGGCAAAATTTTCATGGCTTTCCCGGCTCTAATACCCATTTCCTGGAAAACGCAGTCCCATTTAGCCGCTTTTGTCCTTTATCTTACCGTATCCATCCCCGTTTTGCAAGGGCTCCGGCGATTTTTTGTCCCTTGGGCAGCATCATCACGTCCTCCCGGGTTATGGCGCGGGTGCACAAGAGGGTAACCACATAGACCAATCCCGCAATACAGATGGCCAAGATGGTACAGATCTTCTGTTGGGGGATAACCCAGCCCAACAGCCCCGCGCTCGCCCATGCCGCCCCTCCACACAGGATAGCGGCAAAGGCCGGCTTGATCAGGGTACTCATGAAATTCATGCGCACATGGGAATATTTCAGCAGGCAATACAGGTTGGAGACAAAGATATAAAAGTAACAGCAAAGGGTGCCCACAGGAGCGCCGATGACATTCACCGACGGAATGCCGACCAGGATAAAGTTTACCACGATCTTCAGCACCCCGCCCACGGCGATATTGCGCACCGGTATATTCTGCTTACCAATCGCCTGCAACATATTGGTCAAAGGCACCATAAGGCCGGAAAATACAGCGGCTATGCCAAGGATCGTGAGAACCGGGCCCGAAATGGCCGTTTCGTTCGGTTTGCCCGAATACAGCAAATGCAGAATGTTGCTGGAAAGCAGCGAAAGTCCAATGCCCGCCGGCAGAGAGATCAGGCTGGTCATACGCACCATGGACTCCACGTTGACCTTGACGCCTCGGCGGTCTCGCTCGGTCCAGGCCGTAGTCAGAGCAGGCAGGGCGCTGACCCCCAGCACCGAGGTCAGGGTGGGAACCAGATTATACAGGGAATAGGCAAATCCCTTATAACAGCCGTAGAGGTAATTGGAAATCTCTTTTCCCAGCTCGTCTCCACTCAACCCCACGGTACTGGCCGGCAGAAGCCCATCGTACATAGTAAGGACCGTATTGGGATCCGACCGAAAGGCGTCGACCAATCGGCGCTGGACAGTCGCCAGATCGATCAGGCTTGCCACATTGGTCACCAGCGACCCCAGCACCACAGGGATAGCAATGGCGATCATAATCCGCAGGGTTTGGTTGTTCCGCATGGGGCGGGGCGACGACCGCAGTTCGGCCACCGTGATCTTATCCCCCACCACCTTGTGGCGGATGATCAGAAATATGGCGCCCAGGGCCGCGCCGATGGTAATACCCAAAATAGCGGCGGCGGAAGCGTATGGCCCCGCGGCAGCCGTAATAGCTTCATTGAGCGCCTCGGCGTATTTCTCCGGACTTGTGTCAGGCGGCACGGCAATCGCCTTGCCAAAAACAAATCCACTGGCGTTATATTCCGACCGGGCCTTTAAGATGACCATATAGGCAAAACCAAGTCCCAGCACCAGCTTACCCATAGCCTCAATAATGGAGGATATGGCCGTGGGGTACATATTGCGAAGGCCTTCATAGTAGCCGCGGTAGGAAGACATGACGCAGCAAAACAGCAGACAGGGGGTGATAAAAAGAATGCTGAGCAGAGCGCCCGATTTGCCCGTGAAAAGGATATAAGGATAGGCGATCAGGAGCATAAGGACAAATCCTGTCACTCCGGTTACCAGAAAAGCCCGCTGGGCAATCCGAAGGGTTTTGCGCACATCCCGATATCGCTTCTCCGCCACCCGCTCGGCCACCATACGGGAGACCGCTATGGGCAGTCCGCCCATGGCCAGAGCATATAACGGCTGGTACAGATCATAGGCTGTGGAAAAATATCCCATGCCTACGCCGCCGATCAGGTTGCCCAGGGGAATTTTAAATATGGCGCCGATAAACTTAACCAGCAAGGTTGCGCCTACCAGAATAATAGCACCGTGTAAAAAGCTCTGCTGTTTTCGTTTTGCCACTCTATCAACACCATCCTATAGCACGGCCGGGCCGTAGCTGCATGTTTTCAGGGCAGTACGCATTACAATGCTCCCTTTAACGCCAGAGAGCCTGATTGTCAAACATTTGATAGATTCCCTCAAAAACCAGGTCCAGAAGGGTGGACTCGGCCTTGTCGTTCATCTGCCGATAGGCGCCCGGCGCGTCACTACCCGCGTCGTCCGAAACCCTGCGCACCGCGCCGAAGGCAACGCCGGCCAAGTGGCACACATAGGCCACCGCGGCCGATTCCATATCGCAGGACATGGCGTCCCACCGCTCCTTCAGATACCGCCGCAACCCCTCGTCGCCCACAAAGCAGTCCCCGCTGACCATGCATCCGGGCTTCATAAAGGGGAACTGACCGGCATAGTGCTCCAGTAAGGAGCGATCGGCCTCGTACACATATTCCTGTCCCGGCTTCTCCCCCAGTTCCCTGCCCAGGGGCCGCAGATCAAAATCATGCTCCACAAACCGGGTTCCCAGCGTCAGCTCTCCCCGGCCAATGCCGGATATGCCGCCGGACAACCCCGAATTGATGACATAATCCGGCCGGCTGCCGGGATCTCTGCCGATCAGGAAGGCCGTGGCGGCCGCGGCGTTAACCATGCCGATGCCGCAGAGCACCGACTCCACCCGGATCTGCCGGTCGTCCCGCTGGATGGAGAGGACATGCCCCTCCCGGCCGTACATATCCTGCCGGCGGCCCCCATGCTTTTCCACATAACTGCGCATGGGAATATATTCCATATCATCGGCAATAACCAGGCCGACCCTCAGCTCCTTTTTCACAATGCAAACCGTCCTTTCCCCTATGGCGTTTATTCCAAGGGTGGGTTAACTTCTACCATCCGTTTAGCTACAGCCGCTCGGTCCGGATGGCCGGCAGCAGACGGCCGATAAAGCCGCCCACTCGCTGATAGGCCCTTCGCCCCTCCCGCAGCACCTCCTGGTCGCTGAGAGGCTGGCCGGTCATGCCGGCGGCCAGATTGGTGATAACCGACAGGCCCAACGTGCGTATGCCCCACCAGGCGGCGGCGATGACCTCCGGCACGGTGGACATCCCCACCGCGTCGGCGCCCAAGGCCCGAAAGGCCCGGATTTCGGCCGGTGTTTCATACTGCGGCCCCGGCGCGTACATATACACGCCCTCAACCAGGGAAAAGCCCATCTCCGCCGCCACCTCCAGCGCGATCTGCCGGAAGGCGGGATCATAAGCTCTGGTCATATCGGCAAATTTAGGCCCCACAAGCGGGCTGCCGGGTCCCAGCTTGATATGGTCGGCAATAAGCAGCAG
>DXVY01000117.1 GCA_019417145.1 Clostridiales bacterium | reverse complement strand
TGGATATCAACAAGGCGAAGATCAAGCGCCCCGCGGATATCGACGCTTATTTTGATTTTGTAAAGATCGATCCGGCCGACCGGGATAAGCTTTTAAAGGACTATTCCCACGGTATGAAAAACAAGATGCAGATGCTGGTCAACTTTATTGCGGATCCCTGTATCCTGTTGCTGGACGAGCCGCTGACCTCTTTCGACGTGGTAGTGGCCGACGAGATGAAGCAACTGCTGCGGCGGATCAAGGGCGAGCATATTATTATTTTTTCCACCCACATCATGGAGCTGGCCCTGGACCTGTGCGACGATATCGTCATCCTCAATCAAGGCGTGCTGGAGGAGATCGAGAAGGAGAATCTGGATAATACCGCGTTTAAGGATAAAATCATCGCGGCGCTGCGGGGTGAGGACAATGCTTGACGCCTTTTTAATCTCTTTTCGCCTGCGCGACGCCTACAAAGCAAACAGCATTTTATATTCCTTAAAATCTATCCCTCTGGTCAAGAGGCTGCTGCCCGAATCCCTGTATGCAAGCGCGGGGCTCAAGATCCTGGCCCATGTGATCGGCGCGGGCATAGAACTGGGAACGGTCTTTGTCGGCAAGGCGTTTTACCTTTTGGTGCTGGTATTTCTGGCGGCAGGGGGGATGCGGAGTCCAAAGGCGGACAGCTTTGTCCACATCTTCTTTTTCCTAACCATCGTGGGCGGGCTGCTCAATACCCATATGTTCAATCCCACCAAGGATAAGTTCTACGCCATGGTTATCATGCGCATGGACGCGAGGCAATACGCCCTTTCCAACTATTTGTATTTCCTGCTCAAGACCCTGGTGGGCTTTTTCCCCTTTACCGTCCTTTTAGGCTGGCTGGCCGGCGTGCCGATGGTCGCCTGTCTGCTCATGCCCTTTCTCGTCTGCGCTCTTAAGTTGATTGTGACCGCCCTCACCCTTTTGGGCAGTAAAGACGGGGAGCGGGTCCGCAGCGAAAACCTGCCCATGCCCTTGGTCTGGGGCGGCGTGGCCGTAGCGGTGGCCGCCGCCTACGGCCTGCCCTTTTTAGGATATGCCATGCCGGTCTGGCTCTTCTGCATCCTGGCGGCGGCCTGTATTATAGGCGGCCTACCGTCCCTTTTCTATGTCTTTCGCTTTAACGCCTACCGCAGGGTGTACCAAACCTTGCTGACCCCGGGCCAGTTTATAACCGACGGGAAGGATAAGACCCAGGCGGTGCAGACCGCCTACCACAAGAAAATCGATGCGGATGTGACCAAGACCAGCCACAAATCGGGCTATGTGTTTTTTAACGAGCTGTTTATGCGGCGGCACGCCAAGCTCCTGACCAAATCCGCCAAAAGGCTGACCCTGATCCTGCTGTTGATCCTGGCGGCCGTGGTGGCGGTCTGCTATGCCCTGCCGGAGGCGGGGGTCCAGGTCAATAATTTGATGCTGACCTTTCTGCCCTATTTTCTTTTTATCATGTATTGGGTCAACCGGGGACGGGCCATTACCATGGCCATGTTTATTAACTGTGATCACAGCATGCTGGCCTACCGCTTTTACCGGCAGCCCAAGGTGATCCTGGCCTTGTTTGCCCAGCGGCTCAAGTATGTGGCCGCCATCAATCTGCTTCCCGCCTCGGTTATCGCCATTGGACTGCCGCTGCTGCTCTTTCTGACCGGCGGCACCGATCAGCCTCTCCATTATGTCCTGCTCTTTTTGTCCATTATAGCCATGTCGGTTTTCTTCTCGGTGCATACGCTGGTGCTCTACTATCTTTTGCAACCCTATAATATCCAGATGGAGACCAAGAACGCAACCTATAGTATCCTTAACGCCCTGACCTATTTCGTATGCTATTTTGCCATTGGCAAGGAGGTGCCTACCCTGTATTTCGGCATAGGCGTTTGCGCTTTTTGCCTGCTGTATGTGGCGGTGGCGTTGGTGCTGGTCTATCGTCTGGCGCCCAGAACCTTCCGGCTGCGTGTCTGAACGGAAAAGTGGCGTCTGCAACGGCCCGCCGGGACCTTCGGCGGGCCGTTTTCTGCCGGCGGAGGGAAAGGGCGCTGGAGGATGGCTGCTTTGGGCCGGTTTGTCGTCAGGAAACGAGGCGGTCCGACCCATGGCAAGGCCGACGAATCGATTGACGCCTATCGCGACCGCACCCAGCGTATGTAGGTGAGACGGCCGGTCCGCGGGTATGCGGCGGAAGAAGCGATGGGCCGGTTTCCGGTGGAATGCTCCCCCTTTTGGCTTTTGCGGGGCCGCCGTCCGCACAGGCCCGCCGGCAGTATGCCGGCCCGGCAGCGCTCGTTGTAAAACCCTTCATGCTGTGGTATACTAATATAATATGCGGGGCGGGAGCTTTCCCGCCCGCCTGAGAAAGCGGCCAAGCGGCAGGAGATAACGCGGCGGCTAACCTGTATGCCGAACAGTGTTACAGGACGCCCAACCGCCTGCTCCTACGCGGGCGAGACGCGTCTGGCCCGGTCCGGAGCGTTTGGCCGTTTTCTATTACTTTGCGGGGGCCCTGGGGTCCCGGAAACAGAGGTTGATAAGATGGATCTGAAACGTATTGAGGCGGCCGTCCGGGAGATTCTGCTGGCGGTGGGAGAGGACCCCGATCGCCCCGGCATCGAGGAGACGCCCCGCCGGGTGGCCGAGATGTACACCGAGGTGCTGGGCGGTTTGCACGCCGATCCCAGAGAGCACATCAAGGTGTTTGACGAAGCCGGCTGCGACGAGATGGTCACCGTTCGGGATATTCCCCTTTACTCCATGTGCGAGCATCATCTGCTCCCTTTTATCGGCGTGGCCCACATCGCCTACATACCGCGGGATGGAAAGGTGATCGGCCTTTCCAAGCTGGCGCGGATTGTGGACTGCTTTGCCCGCCGCCCCCAGCTGCAGGAGCGGTTGACCGACCAGATCGCCGACTTTCTCTATGAAAATCTGCGGCCACAGGGCGTGGCTGTCATCATCGAGGCCGAGCACCTGTGCATGACCATGCGGGGAGCCAGGGCCGCCGGCGCCAAGACCCAGACCTCCGCCCTGCGGGGGATCATGCGGTCGGACGCCCGCACCCGGGGCGAGGTCATGTCATTGCTGGCCCGCGGCAGATAGGGTGGAAGGAGGCGGCGCTATGGGCGCTGTATGGCAGATGCGTGATAGGCGCCTGCCCTTGGGAGACAGGACCTATGTCATGGGTATTTTGAATGTGACCCCCGATTCCTTTTCCGACGGCGGCCGCTATCTGGATCCGGGCGCGGCGGAGGAACAGGCCCTGCGCCTGATTGGGGACGGGGTGGACATTTTGGATATCGGCGGACAGTCCACCCGTCCGGGGCATACCCCTATTTCCGCTCAGGAGGAGTGGGCCCGTCTGGAGCCGGTGCTGCAAAGGTTGATGGGAAGCGTCCGGATCCCCGTCTCGGTGGACACCTACTACCCTTATGTGGCGGAACGCTGTCTGGAACTGGGCGTACAGATCATCAACGACGTAGGCGGCGCGGTTGACGCCGACATGGCCCGGCTGGTCGCCTGCTCCGGCGCGGGATGGGTGGTCATGCACGCCGCCGTTCTGCCGGAGGAGGCCGACGCGCCAAGCGCGGTGCGGGCTTGGTTTGAAAGGGCGAGGGAAAGGGCGGAGACCCTGGGCGTATTGCCCGCCCAGATTTGTTTTGATCCCGGCGTGGGCTTTGGAAAGACCCTGAAACAAAATTATCAGCTGATCCACCGGACGCATGCGGCCAAGTTGCCGGATTATGCCTATCTGCTAGGGGCCTCCCGTAAGCGGTGCATCGGCGCGCCTGCCGGCGATCCCCCCTTTTCTCAAAGGGACAGCGGCACGGTAGCGGCCCATACCATCGGTATTCTGGGCGGGGCCGACATCGTCCGCGCCCATGACGGCTTAGGCGCGGTGCAGGCCGCAAGGGTGGCCGACGCCATCCGGCGGGAGGGGCGATAGGAGGTTTATATGGAAAAAATATTGATAAAGGGCCTGGAGATATTCGCATACCACGGCGTAAATCCCGAGGAAAAAACCGACGGGCAGAAATTTATCTTGGATATTACCCTTTTCGCCGACCTGTCGGCGGCCATGGCGTCGGACGACCTGAAGGATACGATCAATTACGCCGCCGTGCGCAAAACGGTGCAGCGGGTGATGACCGAGGAGAAATATGACCTGATCGAGCATACCGCCGCCCGGGTAGCCGACGCCATCCTAGCCGAATACCCGGCGGTGCAACAAACCGCCGTGCTGCTCAAAAAGCCCAACGCGCCTATGAACGCCACCTTTGACTATGTGGCTGTAGAGATTTTCCGAGAGCGGGGTAGCATGCCTGCCGCCCCTCTGATCGAGGAGGAGCCGCAGCTCGCCGGCCCGCCGGAGGATATGCCGGAAGAAGCGCCGGCTGCTCCGGCCAGAAAGGGGCTGCTGGATTTTATAACGGGCAAAGGCCCCGACTATAAGCAAGCCTATATCGCTTTAGGATCTAATATGGGGGACAGAGGGGAAAATCTCAACCGGGCGGTCTGGGCCCTGGCCTCGGTTCCGAGAATTAAGATTACGGCTGTCTCCCGGGTGTATGAAACCGATCCGGTGGGATACACAAAGCAGGACAAATTTTATAACGCCGTGATCAGGGTGGAGACCGATCTCACCCCGCGGGCGCTACTGGGCGTCTGCCTGGGCGTGGAGGCCGGCATGGGCCGCGTTCGAGGACGAAAAAACGGCCCCCGTGTCATCGACCTGGACCTTTTGCTGTACGAAGGACAAAAATGTCAGAGCCAGGAGCTGACCCTTCCCCACCCCCGTATGGAGGAACGGGCATTCGTGCTGTCCCCTCTCTGCGATATTCTGCACGATCCATATTACCTGCATATCCTCAAGGAGCTGGGGCGGGACGGGGTCAAGGTGACCGGCGCCTCTATTATAAAGCCCTGAGCGGGAGCATAACCCGCGGACGGAACGGGGCTGGTATAGACGGTAAAATAAAATCGCAAATTCTTCCTTTACATTGGACGCAGGGTATGCTATAATACATTCGCTATTGTGGGGCAGACTTAAAAGTGAGGCCCTTTTGGATAGCTTACCGGTTTCTATGCACAGGGCGTTTGCCCATGGGGAGACACCTGAACCCTGCGCTTGGATGCCGGCGGACGATTTAATCATTATGAAAGAGGTGTTTTTCCATGCTGAAGGAAGAAAAGCAGCAGATTATGGACGCGTACAAGACCCACGAGGGAGACACTGGTTCCCCCGAGGTGCAGATCGCGCTGCTGACCAAGCGGATCAACGATCTGACCGAGCATCTGAAGATCCACCAGAAGGACCATCATTCCCGCCGCGGCCTGCTGAAGATGGTAGGTCATCGCCGGAACCTGCTGGCATATTTGCAGAAGGTGGACATCGAGCGGTACCGCGCCATCATCAAGAAGCTGGGTATCCGTAAGTAAGAAATGGGCGGGCAGGCCGGTTCGGTTGGATCGGTCTGCCCCTTTGTTTTTTCCTTTGCGAAAAAACGGCAAGTAAAATGCGGAGCGGTTCCGTTTTAGCAGTGAATCGGCCCTTTAAAAGTTGGAAGGTGCGGGATTTAAAGGGCGGATTTATTGCTAAACTGGCTCCCTCCGTAAATATAAAAAATGGAGGACTGTTTGCATGTTTGAAAATTACAAGGTCTTTTCAACCGAATTGGCCGGCCGTCCGCTGGTCATCGAGACCGGCAAGATGGGCCAGCTGGCCAGCGGTTCCTGCCTGGTGCGCTAC
>DXVY01000116.1 GCA_019417145.1 Clostridiales bacterium | reverse complement strand
GTGTATACGAGACAGGTCGGTGGAGTCCCTGTCCGGCATGGGCACCACGGTGGTGGCGGCGGTGCTGTCCGGGGGATTTGCCCATATCGTGCACGCCGGCGACAGCCGCGCCTACCGCATTCGGGGGGAGGAGATCACCCAGATCACCAAGGATCACTCCATCGTCCAGTCCATGGTGGAGAACGGGCAGTTGACAGCCGACGAAGCCCGCTATCATCCCCGGAAAAATGTGATCACCCGGGCGCTGGGCGTGGAGGAGACCCTGGAGGTGGAATACAATGAGATCGAGCTTACCGGGGAGGACGTGCTGCTCATCTGCACCGACGGCCTGACCAATTACCTGGAAACCGAGGATATTTTGGATATTATTCGCAACCACAGCTTTTATGATTATCCCGAGACCATGATCGCGCAGGCAAACAGCAACGGCGGTGGGGACAATATCACCGTGGTGGTGATCACCCAGTAAGCCGGGCTTTTACATAGATTGGCGCGCCCGGCCCCTGGAGGATGCGGGATGCGTCGGCGTCCGGGTCCGGTTGCCGGACCGGGGCAATCGAAAAATCTGACAGCCGTTTTGGGCGGATTGGATGATGCATATGGATCGATTTATAGGAAAGCGGCTGGACGGCCGCTATGAAATTCAGGAGATCATCGGCATTGGCGGCATGGCCGTGGTATACAAGGCCTATGACAATATCGAGGACCGGACGGTGGCTATCAAGATCCTCAAGGAGGAGTTTGTGGCCAATGAAGAGTTCCTGCGCCGGTTTAAGAACGAATCCAAGGCCATCGCCGTGCTCTCCCATCCCAATATCGTCAAGGTGTACGATGTGAGCTTTGGGGATCTCATCCAGTATATCGTCATGGAGTACATCGACGGGATCACCCTAAAGGAATTTATTGAGCGGCAGGGCAGCCTGCGCTGGAAGGATGCGGTACATTTTACCCTGCAAATCCTGCGCGCCCTCCAGCATGCCCATGAAAAGGGCATTGTCCATCGGGACGTCAAGCCCCAGAACATTATGGTGCTGACCGACGGGACCATCAAGGTCACCGATTTCGGCATCGCCCGGTTTGCCCGCAGCGAATACAAGACCATGACCGATAAGGCCATCGGATCGGTCCACTATATCAGCCCCGAGCAGGCAAGAGGGGAGACCACCGACGAAAAGGCCGACATCTATTCGGTGGGCGTCATGCTCTACGAGATGCTGACCGGGCGTCTGCCCTTCCAGGCCGAAAGCGCCGTGTCCGTGGCCATTATGCAGCTCCAGACCGATCCTCAGCTCCCGCGGGAGATCAACGGCTCCATCCCCTTAGGGCTGGAGCAGATTACCATGCACGCCATGCAGAAGGACCAGCACAAGCGGTATCAGTCGGCCGCCGAGATGCTCCGGGACCTGGAGGCCTTCAAGCGGGATCCTTCCATGACCTTTTCCTATTCCTATTTTGTGGACGATTCTCCCACCCGCTATGTGGGCGGCGCGTTGCAGAACGAAACGCCAGAGCCCGAAATCGTGGAGGACGAGGAAGAGGAACCCCGGCGTTCGTCGGTGGTGCCGGTGCTGGCGGGCATCGCGGTGGCGGTTATTCTGGCCATTGTGCTGCTCTGCGTCTTCCTTTTGCCCCGGCTCTTCGGCTCCTCGGGCGCCGAGCTTGCCTGTCCCAACTTCATCGGCCAGAGCTTTGAGGAAATCAAGGCCAATCCCGAATATGCCGAGCTGAATATTAATCCGATTTCCTATGATTATAACAACCAGTACGAGGCCGGCGATATCTATAAGCAGGAGCCCGATCCCGGTCGCTCCATCAAGAAAAAGAGCACCATCAAGGTCTGGGTGAGCACGGGCAAGAAGAGCCTGACCGTTCCCGACGTTTACGGGCTGGATGCGGCCACCGCCATTTCCAATCTTCGCAGCCACGGCCTGACGGTCAATCAGACCGAGGAGCCGGACGAAGAGGTGGCCAAGGACCGGGTCATTCGGACCGTGCCGGCCCGGGGAGAGAGTATCCCCGAGGGCGGAGAGGTGACCATTTACGTGAGCGCCGGCCCGCCGGTGGTCTATGTGGATCTGCCCAGCGTCACGGGACTTAACCTGAACGACGCCAAGGCGCTGATCCTGGAGCGGGGGCTCACCATCGGCAATGTCACCAAGGCGGACAGCGCCGCGCCGGCGGACACCGTGCTGTCCCAGAGCCCCAGCACCTCCGAGAAGAAGCAGGTGGCAAAGGGAAGCTCGGTTGACCTACAGGTCAGCACCGGCGTAGCGCCCGAATCGGCCCCCTCGGAGTACACGGTCAACCTGGAAATCCGACTGCCCGACGATTACGAAACCAGCGTGTACACCATTTCGGCCTGGCTGGAGGGGGAGGAGGTCCGGTCGGTGCGGGTGGATTCCTCTCAGCGGCATAGCTATACCTTCACCCTGACCTCCCAGAGCGAGACGGCCAACGTGCAGATCAAGATCAACAACGAGCCCTATTTGGATTATTCGGTGAATTTCAAGGAGGGCACGGCCAAGCGGGAAAAGAGCTATACCTATACGCCGGCCGCGTCTACGCCCGCCAGCAGTGATGAGAATGGATAGAGGGATGTCCGCTGAGGTTGTGGCCCATTCCGGGGAAGAGGCTTTGACCGGGCGGATTGTCAAGGCGATTGCCGGCTTCTACTTTGTAGAGGCCGGCAACGGCGTATATACCCGGGATGGAAAGCTGCGTCGGGAGGTTTATCCCTGCAGGGCTCGGGGAATTTTCCGCAAACGGGGGTTGACCCCGTTGGTGGGGGACCTGGTCCGGTTCGTATCCGCACCCGTCGGCCCCTTGACGGGAGAGGGATTGGCCTGCCCGGTTCCGGAGGGGGACCTGGACGCCGGCCTGGTGGAGGAGCTGCTGCCCCGAAAAAACAGCCTGATACGCCCGCCCCTGGCCAATGTGGATACGCTGTATATCGTCTCCGCCTACGCCGATCCGGCGCCGCAGGCGCTGGTTATGGACAAGCTGACCGCCATCGCCGAGCATAAGGGAATCGAGCCCGTGCTGGTATTCAACAAATGCGACCAGGGCGATTTTTCCAACTGGCGGCGAATCTATGAAAAGGCCGGTTTTCGCACCTATGTGGTATCGGCCGCTACCGGCGAGGGCGTTGCGGCGCTGCGCCAGGGGCTTTGCGGCGGTATCAACGTCTTTACCGGCAACTCCGGCGTGGGAAAATCCAGCCTGCTCAACCGGCTGTTTCCCGAGCTGACCCTGGCAACCGGCGAGGTGAGCCGCAAGCTGGGAAGAGGGCGGCACACCACCCGCCATGTGGAGCTTTTCCCCCTGGCCGGCGGCGGATACATCGCCGACACGCCCGGTTTCTCCTCTCTGGACCTGGAAAGAAGCGAGCCCATCCGCAAGGAGGACCTGCCCGCTGCTTTCAGAGAGTTTGCCGATTATCTGGGCGACTGCCGTTTTACCTCCTGTTCCCATACGGGGGAAAAGGGATGCGCTGTGGGCCGGGCGGTGGAAGAAGGGGCGGTTTCTCCGTCCCGATATGAAAGCTATAAGACGCTTTACAACCAGGTTAAGGATATAAAGGACTGGCAGCTTTCCCGCTGATAGGCGGCTGCTGAAGGAGGAAAAGGATGGACGCAAAGACCTACGGCCGCTGGGTGGTTTTTGCCGGCGGGCCGATCCATAACTACGACGCCGTCCGGAGAGAGCTGCGCGAAAACGACTGCATGGTCTGCGCCGATTCCGGCCTGCGGCATGCCCAGAGGCTGGGGCTCCGGCCCCACCTGTTGTTGGGAGATTTTGATTCCTATAAGGGCGAGCTGCCGGCGGGAGTGGAAAAAATTTCCCTTCCCAGCCACAAGGATGATACCGATACCCATTTTGCGGTGATGGAGGGCATGCGCCGGGGTTTCCGGGATTTTCTGCTCTGCGGCGCCCTGGGCGGACGGCCTGACCACAGTTTTTCCAATTTGTGTTCTTTAAAGACCATCGATGAGGCCGGCTGCAACGGCAAGCTTTTGACCGACGGCGGTTTTATGGTCCTTCTGTCGGACGGCGCGCTGGAGCTGCAAAAGACCGAAGGGGCCTATGTATCCATTTTTCCCTTTGGGGGGGACGCGCTGGGCGTTACCCTTACCGGCTTTTTATACCCTCTGACCGACTACCATATGCGGACGGCCGCGCCCATCGGGGTCAGCAACGAGCAGGTGGATCCCACGGCCTGTATCCGGGTCAAAAAGGGAACGCTGCTGATTATGGTGACGGTGGAGGAGCAGCTCCCATAAGGAACAGATGCAAATGACAGCGGCTGGAATTCTATGAATCCAGCCGCTTATTTTTGTAAAAAACGCAGAAATGTCCATGTGGGGATAAAAAAATGATTTACAAGAAAAAAGCCGACGCGTAATATAAAAAGCAAAGGTACGCGCCCATGAGCGGGAAACCGCCGCGGCCTATCCGCAGGGCGGACATGTTGCGGGCGCCCTTCGCCCCTTTACGCCGCCGGGGCGGGAAATCATGGGCCAGGGCCCGGGACGCCGGCGGACGGATACGGCCGTCCCGGTTTGAAGAAGCGCCCCCAGAGGGGCGGACATTTTTAGACAGCGGCCGGCGGACGCCGGGGCTTTGAAAGGGAGGATGGGCTACATGGCCGGTAAAAAACAGGTAAAGTATATTTTTGTTACGGGAGGCGTGGTGTCGGGCCTGGGCAAGGGTATCACGGCGGCATCCCTGGGCCGCCTGCTCAAATGCCGGGGCTACAGGGTGGCCGCCCAAAAGTTCGACCCCTATATGAACATCGATCCCGGCACCATGAGCCCCTATCAGCACGGCGAGGTGTTCGTCACCGACGACGGCGCGGAAACCGACCTGGATCTCGGCCATTACGAGCGGTTTATTGATGAGAATTTGAACCGCTATTCCAACATGACCAACGGCCGGGTGAATTTCAATGTATTGAATATGGAGCGGTCGGGCAAATATCTGGGACAGACGGTGCAGGTCATCCCCCATATCACCAATGAAATCAAGCGCTGCGTCTACCGGGTGGGCGAGCTGGGGGACGCCGACGTGGTGATTACCGAGATCGGCGGAACGGTGGGCGATATCGAGTCCCAGCCCTTCCTGGAGGCCATCCGCCAGGCCGCGGTGGAGATCGGCCGGGAAAACTGCCTGTTTATCCACGTGACCCTGGTGCCGTTTGTGCCGGGATCGGAGGAGCTCAAATCCAAGCCCACCCAGCACAGCGTCAAGGAACTGCTCTCGGCCGGTATCCAGCCGGATATGATCATTTGCCGGTGCGACCGGCCGCTGACCCAGGAGGTTATCCACAAAATATCCCTTTTCTGCAACATAAGCCAAGAGCATGTCATCGAGAACCGGACGGTGGACGTGCTGTATGAAGCGCCCCTGATGCTGGAGGAAAGCAATTTTTCCCAGCTGGTCTGCGATGCGCTGGGACTTGCAGGTCCGCAGCCCGACCTGCGGGAATGGCGGGCTATGGTGGAGGCTATCAGGGCTTGTAACAAGCGGGTTTGTATCGCGCTGGTGGGCAAATATGTGCAGCTGCACGACGCCTATCTGTCGGTGGTGGAGGCCCTGAAGCACGGCGGCTATGTCCACGGGGCGGAGATCGATATCCGCTGGGTGGACGCCGAGACCATCACCCAGGAAAACGCAAACGAGATTTTCGCCGGCTGTCACGGCATAATTGTGCCCGGCGGCTTTGGCAGCAGGGGGATCCAGGGGAAAATTCTTTCCGCCCGGTACGCCAG
>DXVY01000115.1:2222-5782 GCA_019417145.1 Clostridiales bacterium | reverse complement strand
GTAAAGCTTATCCCCGAATGGTTTAATAAGATTTATTACAACTGGATGGAGAACATCAAGGACTGGTGTATTTCCCGCCAACTCTGGTGGGGCCACCGCATCCCCGCCTGGTACTGTGAAGACTGCGGGGAAACCATCGTCAGCCGGCGGGATCCCAGCGTCTGCCCCAAGTGCGGCAGCAGCCATATCCACCAGGATGAGGACACCCTGGATACCTGGTTCTCTTCCGCCCTCTGGCCTTTCTCCACTTTGGGATGGCCGGACCAGACCCTGGATCTCAAATATTTCTACCCCACCGATACCCTGGTGACGGGGTACGACATCATCTTCTTCTGGGTGGCCCGGATGATTTTCTCCGGCCTGGCCCACATGGAAGAGGTGCCCTTCCACACCGTGCTTTTCCACGGCCTGGTGCGGGACGCCAAGGGCCGGAAGATGTCCAAATCTTTGGGCAACGGCATCGACCCGCTGGAGGAGATCGAGCATTACGGCGCCGACGCCCTGCGCTTTTCCCTGGCCACCGGCAATAGCCCGGGCAACGATATGCGGTATACCCCCGAAAAGGTGGAGTCCAGCCGGAACTTTGCCAATAAGCTGTGGAACGCCGCCCGGTTTGTACTCATGAACCTGCCCGACGGCGAGCAGCCCGCCCATCTGCCCGATACCTTGGCCCTGGAGGATCAGTGGCTGCTTTCCCAGTATAACCGGCTGATTTCCGAGGTCACCGAAAACCTGGAAAAGTTCGAGCTGGGACTGGCCGTGCAGAAACTCTACGACTTTATCTGGGACGTCTACTGCGACTGGTATATTGAAATCGCCAAGGTGCGCCTGAACGCCGGCGACCCGGAGCAGGCCGCCGCGGCCCGGGCGGTGCTGGTGTATGTGCTGTCCGGCACCCTGCAGTTGCTCCATCCCTTTATGCCCTTTATCACCGAGGAAATCTGGCAGGCTCTGCCCCATGAGGGAAGGTCCATCATGGTTTCCAAGTGGCCCGAACCCAGTGCGGACACCGACTTTTCCGCCCAGGAGAAAGAATTTGAACGGATCATGGCGGTTATCCGCGGCATCCGTGGCCGCCGCTCCGAAATGAACGTGCCGCCCTCTCGGAAGGCAAAGGTCTATATCGCCACCCCTTACGCCGATACCTTTAAAAGAGGCGCGGTGTTTATGCAGCGTCTGGCCTCCGCTTCCGATGTGGAGGTGGGCGAGACCTTCGATATTCCCGGCGCCGTAACCGTGGTCACGGCCGACGCCAAGGTCTTTATTCCCATGGGCGACCTGATCGACTTTGGGACCGAGAAGGCCCGGTTGGAAAAGGAGCTGGCCGCCGCCCGCAGCGACCTGGAATTTGCCCGCAAGAAACTCCAGAACGAGAGCTTTGTGCAAAAAGCGCCTGCCGCCGTCGTGGAAAAGGAGCGGGCGGCTGAGAGAAAGGCGATGGATACGATCGCCCATCTGGAGGAGAGTCTAGGGAGCCTGGAGGAAGCGGCCAAAGCGTGAGGCGACCCACCGACGAACAGGCAATAGAACCACATTCGCAATGCCGCCCGGCTAGCCGGTTCCCACCGGCCGGGCGGCTTCTCTTTGAAAGGAAGGAAACGCTGTGACCTATTCCCAGGCGGTTGAATATATTCATTCTCTTTTGAAATTTGGCATGAAGCCCGGTCTGCAGCGCATGAACGCCATGCTGGACCGACTGGGGCATCCGGAAAAAGGACTGCGGGTAATCCACGTGGCCGGCACCAACGGCAAGGGCTCGGTCTGCGCCATGCTCTCGTCGATTCTGGAGGCCGCCGGCTATAGGACCGGCCTGTTTATTTCTCCCTATGTGGTAAATTTCCGAGAGCGGATCCAGATAAACGGGAAGTATATCTCTCCGGGAAGGCTTGCTGAAAAAACGGCGGCGCTCCGGCAAATGGCCGAGGAGCTGGAAGGGGAGGGGTTAGGGCCTACGGAATTTGAGTTTATCACCGCTCTGGCTCTCTCCTACTTCGCGGAGGAAGATTGCCACGTAGTGGTGCTGGAAACAGGGCTGGGCGGCCGGCTGGATTCCACCAATGTAGTGGAACAACCGCTCTGTAGCGCCATCACCTCCATCGCCTTGGATCATACGGCCATATTGGGCGATACGATAGAGAAAATCGCATATGAAAAAAGCGGTATTATAAAGCCCGGCTGCCCGGTGGTGGTCGGCCCGGGCATCGGCGGAACGGCGCTGGAGGTTATCCGCCGGACGGCAAAGGAGAAGGGAAGCGCCCTCTACCAGCCCCTGTGGACGGAGGCGGAGCTGTTGGGGCTGCACGGAAGTCGATTTTGCCCGCAGGGTGTGCGGGTATTTGCGGCAGGAGGGGCCGAACGGGTCCTTGGGGAGGAGAACGGACAACCCTACGCCCTGTCCCTGGCCGGCGCCCATCAGGTGCAAAACGCGCTGACCGCCATTGAAGCTATCCGCCGCAGCGGACTTGCCGTTTCCGACCATGCCCTCCGACAGGGGCTGGCCGCCGCCCGCTTTCCCGCCCGTCTGGAGCTAATCTGTAAGCAGCCTCCGGTAATACTGGACGGGGCCCATAACCCTGAGGGCGCGTCTGCGCTGGCCGCCGCGATGCGCCCCTTTGACGGGGAGCTGACGGCCGTTATGGGCATGATGTCGGACAAGGATTATGAAACCGTCCTTTCCATCCTTGCCCCGCTCTGCCGGTCGATTGTGACCGTGCGGGTGCGGGACAATCCCCGTAGTCTCACCGCCGCCGCCCTGGCCGCCGCTGCGGGGAAATACTGTGATAGGGTCCAGGCCGCACCCTCCTACGCCGCCGCCCTGGGCGCAGCGGCCGACGCAGCGGCCGGCGGACCGATTCTAATCTGCGGTTCCTTCTATTTGGCGGGAGCTATCCGCCAAAAAGCACTACGCTTCTTTTCCGGCGGCCAAAAATAGTGCCGGCTCGACGACCGGCTTCGCATGCATTTTTTTCTATAATCCTCTATCCTTTTGGGTAGGGGATTTTTTCTTTTGTGTAAAGGATGGCCGGAACAGGAAAGAGAAGTAAAAAGACAGAGGTGTTGAATATGCCGGTAAGAATCGAAACCTCCGGCGAGGTGGTCACCGCGTTTTTAAGCGGCGAGCTGGATCACCATGCGGCCAGGGGCATCCGGGAGGAGATCGACGCGGCTATCGACCGCGATATGCCGACCCTGGTAATCCTGGATTTTGGGGAGGTAACCTTTATGGACAGCTCGGGCATCGGCCTGGTCATGGGGCGTTACCGGAAGCTACAGCAGACCGGCGCGGAGCTGCATGTAACCAATACGCCGCCCCCCATCTACAAGGTAATGAAGCTGGCCGGGTTGGAGAAACTGGCCAAGATTGGGAAGGGAGGCGAGCGGCGTGAAGGCAATCAATGAATGCAAAATGACCCTTTTGTCCCGGTCGGCCAACGAGAGTTTTGCCCGGGTGGCCGTGTCGGCCTTTATCGCGCAGCTGGATCCCACCATCGAGGAGGTCAGCGATATCAAGACGGCCGTTTCCGAGGCGGTCACCAACTGTATTGTCCACGCCTACCGGG
>DXVY01000115.1:0-2212 GCA_019417145.1 Clostridiales bacterium | reverse complement strand
TAACCGTCTCTATCTATGAGAAACGGATTGTCCGGGTGGTTATCCGGGATACGGGCTGCGGCATCGAAAATGTGCAGCAGGCCATGGAGCCCCTCTTCACCACCGCCGGCGGCGAGCGCGCCGGCCTGGGCTTTGCGGTCATGGAAAGCTTTATGGACAAGCTTCAGGTCCGCTCCAAGCCGGGGAAAGGCACTACCGTCATCCTGCAAAAGCAGTTGAGCCTACGGGCGGGGGTCCATGAATAGGCTGACAGAGGTCCGGCCGCCAGAGCCAAAAGACGCCGAAGGACGGCCCGCAGATTTCAACCGAGAGGCATTTATTACCGCCAACCTCGGGTTGGTGCATACCTGCTGCCACCGGTTTGCCGGCCGGGGGATCGAGTACGACGATTTGTATCAGGCCGGCTGTATGGGGCTGTGTAAGGCGGCCGACGGGTTTGATTTCAGCCGCGGCCTGAAGTTTTCCACCTATGCCGTGCCGGTCATTCTGGGCGAGATCCGCCGTTTGTTCCGGGACGGCGGGACGGTCAAGGTGGGCAGGACCTTGAAGGAACTGTCGCTAAAAGCCGGACGGGAAAAGGAAAGGCTGTCCAAAACCCTTGGGCGGGAGCCGACGGTGAGCGAGCTGGCGCAGCAGTTGGGCGTGTCGCCGGAAGAGGCGGCCGAAGCGGTATGCGCAGGCCTGCCCGCCATCTCCCTGACCTACGAGGGAGAGGACGGGGTCTGTGAGCTGGATTTGCCGGCGCCGGATACCGAGGAGGCCATCTCCGACAGCCTGGCCATAAAAGAGGTGCTGGCACTGCTGCCCCAGCGGGACCGGCGGCTGATTACCCTGCGCTATTTCCGATCCAAAACCCAGAGCGAGACAGCCGCCGAGCTGGGCATGACCCAAGTACAGGTCTCCCGTCGCGAAAAGGCTATTCTCAAAGAGCTCCGGGAATTGCTGTCGGGATAAAGCAACAGGCTTCCCCGCGTCTGTTTGGACGGGGGAAGCCTGTTGCTGTATGGGTTATACCAGCTCAGAAAGATCATAGGGCGTGTGCTGATAGACGATGTGATTGATCCAGTTGGCAAAAAGCAGGTTGGCGTGGGATTTCCAGAGCATCATGGGCTTTTTCGTGGAATCATCCTCTGGAAAATAATTGACCGGGACCTTGGGATCCAGCCCTTTGAGCACATCTCGGCTGTATTCGCCGGCCAGGGTCATGCGGCTGTATTCGGCGTGACCGGTGACAAAAAATTTCCGGCAGGCGTGGTCGGCGGCAATGTAAACCCCTGCTTCCTCCGATGCAGCCAGGATATCCAGCTCCTTTACAGCGGCGATGTCCTCCGTTTTGACCTGCGTGTGTCGGGAATGGGGCGCGTAGAAGAGATCGTCGAAGCCCCGCATAAGGGGATGGAGCGGAAGAACCGGCCGGTGCAGGAAGATGCCGCTGAGCTTTTCCGGCAGCATATGCTTTTGCAGGCCGTAATGATAGTAAAGCCCCGCCTGGGCGCCCCAGCAGATATATAAGGTGGAATAGACGTTGCGCTTGGACCACTCCATGATCTCGCACAGCTCGTCCCAGTAGTTGACCTCTTCAAAGGGCAGGTGTTCGACAGGCGCGCCGGTGATGATCAGCCCGTCAAACCGTTGGTCTTTTACATCGTAATAGGTTTTATAGAAGGCCAGCAGATGCTCTGCCGACGTGTTTTTGGGCGTGTGGCTGGCCGTCTGTAGCAGCTCAATTTCCACCTGCAAAGGCGTATTGCCCAAGAGACGAAGAAGCTGGGTTTCGGTATCGATTTTGGTGGGCATAAGATTCAGTATGGCGATTCGCAGAGGGCGTATATCCTGATGGGAGGCCCGGTGCTCGGTCATCACAAATATATTTTCCGATTCCAGCGTTCGGGCGGCCGGCAAGGCGTCTTGTATTTTAATCGGCATTTTATCATCCCTTGCGTACAAAATAAAGAATATCTTAATCATAACAAAAAGAGCCGGGGAATACAAGCGGAATTAAAGGGAATCATAAGGCTGTATACCGACATGCTCTCTACAATCAAGTCAAAACCTACAGTATTCGGTGTGGTTTTTGGTGCTATCCACCGAATCAAACAAAACCAAGGGAAAATTTAAGAAATTGTGAAATTCCTTGTTGACAAACGGGGGCGGGAGTGGTATTATAATCAGGCACCGTCGGGAAGGGCGGTGGACAGGACCTTGGAAATTA
>DXVY01000114.1:4525-5791 GCA_019417145.1 Clostridiales bacterium | reverse complement strand
GTTCGGCCGACGGAGAAGATTTGAATTTGCTGGATTCTTAAAAGGATCAAAATTTTTATGAGCGGTATCAGGAAAACCTATATGCCTTTGAAAACGATACGGCTTATGCCCACTATCGGCTGGAGATCACCCGCAACGACAGTTCGCATATAACCCAGCTGTCTGAGCTCAGGCTGGGCACCGGCGAGGGCGAAATTACCTCCGGCGGCCAGGCGGGCTTCCAGGGCAATATCACCGCGTTGGTACAGGAGGATTCCATAGCCGGCAGCCAGGACAGCAATGCCAACGAGGGCAAGAAAAACCTGTTCGACGGCAAGACGACCACCAAGTGGTTCCGCAGCCAGAAGCCCACCGCGGAAAATCCGGTTTGGGTATCCTTCCAGTTGCAGCAAGCCCAGGCGGTCAACACCTACGCCATTGCCGCGGCCAACGACTTCTCCGAGCGGGATCCGAAAAGCTGGAACCTTCAGGCGTCCAACGACGGCAGCGACTGGGTCACCCTGGACAACCAGACCGACCAATCTTTTGACAACCGTTATGAGCAAAAGGTTTATACCTTTGAAAACACCACTCCTTACACCTGGTACAAACTGAACATCACCGACGTCAACGGAGGAACAACCACCCAGTTTTCCGAGCTCAAGATCGGCGTCGTCCCTTCCGTCCCGGAGGGTGGGGAAGCGCCTAGCCTTCTGACCTGGCGGACCGACGGCCCCGCCGAATCCTGGGTGAATCAAACCGGCAGCGGATGGAGCGGCCGGAACAGCCTGTATGTGGCGGGGTCGCATGAGGGCACCGGCCGCGGCCGGGCTTCCAACGTCATTTACGACGGCCTGGAAATCCCGGTGACCGAAAATACCAAACTCAGCTATATGGTATTTCCCGCCCAGCCGCGTATAAATTATTACGATTTTGATCATACGTCCGAATATGTGGCCGTGGACCTTCGTTTTACCGACGGCAGCTATCTAAGCGATCTGTCGGCGCTGGACCAGAACGGAAACCAGGTAACGCCCCAGGCCCAGGGGGAATCCGAAACCCTGTACACCATGCAGTGGAACCAGGTGGTCTCCCGGATCGGCCAGGTGGCCGCGGGCAAGACCATCGACCAGATTCTGATTGCCTACGACAAGGCTGCAAATCCAAAAGCCCAGGCGTCCTTCCTGGCCTATTTTGACGATATCGCCATTTCCAATAAGCCTGCGGCCGAATACGCTCATCTGTCCGACTATGTGAATATCCTCAGAGGGACCAATGATTCTACGG
>DXVY01000114.1:0-4515 GCA_019417145.1 Clostridiales bacterium | reverse complement strand
CGGGGATACGCCACGCCGGCCGTATCCATGCCCAACGGCTTTAACTTCTACGTTCCGGTGACCAATCCCAATTCCGCTTCCCATTATACATACCAGCCCGGAACGACCCTTGCCCTTTCCCACATCGATGTGACCCACCTGAGCACGCCCAGAGGGACCACCTATGGCAGCTGGCAGTTTATGCCCAATACCAACCTGGATCCCGCCACCGTGACCGCCGGCAGCCAGATTAGCGCATCCAATCGCAAGGCCGCCTTCCGCCATGAAAACGAACAGGCGCGCGCCCACTACTACTGGGTGCAATTCGACCGGGATCAGGATTCTCCCGCTTCAGGCGTCAGGCTGGAGATCAGCCCTGCCCAGCATTCCATGATGGCCAGGATTACCTTTCCTACCTCGGCCGCCTTCAACAATCTGATCTTCGATTGCAGTTTCGCCAGCGGCGGCCTTACTTTCGGCGAGGACAACAAGAGCTTTACCGCCTATTCGGATCAGGTGAAATCCGGTTCCTCCCGTATGTATATCTATGGCGAGTTTTCCAGCGAATTTGATTCGGCCAAGGTGCTGAACAACAAACAAGGCATTATAAACTTCCCCGACGATCAGACCACGATCACCATGAAGCTGGCCACTTCCTTCATCAGCCAGGAGCAGGCCAAGCGCAACCTGGAGCTGGAGATCCCGGACGGTACCACCTTTGAGCAGGTCTATGGCAACGCGCAAAAGACCTGGGATGATCTGCTGGGCACCGTGGAAATCGAAGGCGCCACCACCGAGCAGATGACCACCTTCTACTCCAACCTGTACCGCACATATCTGTATCCCACCCTCTATTCCGAAAACACCGGAACCAACGAGGAACCAGCGTGGAAGTATGCCAGCCTCCACTCCTCCACCCTGACCAATAAGGATGTGAAGGACGGCAAGGTCTATATCGGTAACGGCTTCTGGGATACCTTCCGCACCACCTGGCCGGCCTACGCTTTGCTGACCCCCTCGAAGAGCGGCGAGATGCTGGACGGCATGCTTACCCTCTATGAGGAGACCGGCTGGCTGCCCCACTTCTTAAATCCGGGCAATATCGACACCGATACCGGCTCCCAGGCCGAGGCGGTACTGGCCGACGCCGCCGCCAAGGGTATTGTGTTCGACTATGAGACCGCCTACCAGGCCGTTATCAAAAATGCCAACGCCGTGCAGAGCGGCAACTATGCCTTGGGCGGACGAAAAGGACAGGAGGAATATCCCTTCCGGGGTTATGTAGGGGATACATCCACCGGCCAATCGGTTTCCAGCAACGAGGCTGTTTCCTGGTCGCTGGACAACTACCTGGACGACTATGCCGCCTCCCGGCTGGCTTTGGCTCTTGGCAAAACCGAAGAGGCCGCCTATCTCCAAAACCGTTCGCTGCAATACGCCCAAATATTCAGCGAGGAAGCCGGCGGGTTCTTTATGTATAAGAATCTGGGCGGGGTATTTTCCAACGCCGCAGGCCTGAACCCCTATCAGTGGCTGGGGGCCTACTGCGAATCCAACGCCTGGAACAGCCTCTTCACCCTGCCGCACGATGTGAACGGGCTGGCCAACCTACTGGGCGGCCGCGAGGCCCTGGCCGATAAGCTGGACACCTTCTTTAACGCCGAGCTGGATCTGCACAGGATTCCCACCCTCCACGAAATGCGGGAGGCCCGGGAGGTCCGCATGGGGCTTTTGGCCTTCAACACCCAGCCCGCTTTGCAGATCCCATACCTTTACGATTATGCCGGCCAACCCTATAAGACCCAAGCCCTGGTCCGGGAGATCATGGACCGCCTGTATGTGGGCGGCGACATTGGGCAGGGATATATCGGCGATGACGACGCCGGCTCCCTGTCGGCCTGGTATGTGTTCAGCGCTTTGGGATTTTTCCCCACCGCGGTGGGCAATCCGGAATACACCATCGGTTCCCCGCTGTTTAAAAAGGCCACTATCCATCTGGAAAATGGCAAGGAGCTGGTTATCAACGCCCCCGAAAACAGCAAGGAAAACATCTATGTACAGGGTGTGAAGCTGAATGGGCAGGCGTACGACAAAACCTATTTCACCCATGCGGATCTGACCGAAGGCGGCGTCATCGACTTTGATATGGGCCCCGCGCCTTCCGACTGGGGAACCGGTGAGGATGCTGTCCCCACCTCGGTTACCCAGGGCGATGCGATACAGATGGCCCAGCAGGATCTGACCCGGCCGGATATGCAAAAGCGCAGCGACATAAACCTTTCTTTGGGCGAGCCTATCTTTATGACCGACAACACCCAGGAAAGAAGCAAGCTGATCGATAACACCAGCGCCACCGAGACCACCTTGACGGGATCGGGCAAGGAAATCTGGTATTATACCCCCACTCCTCAGGTGGTATCCATGTACACCCTAACCTCCGGCTCTGATCCGGCCGCCGCTCCCTCCGCTTTTACCCTGTATGGTTCAATGGACGGGAAGGACTGGGTACAGCTGGATAAGCGCACGGAAGAGAGTTTTGCCTACAGCCAGTTTACCCGCCCCTTCTTAGTAGCCGAGGAAAAGCGGCAGCCCTACAGCTACTTTAAGCTGGAAATCGACGGCAGGGCGGATGTCCTGCTGGCCGAGTTCGAGCTGCTGGGCAGCCATACCCCCGCAGCGGTCGAGGATGCGATCGAGGCCCTGCCCGACCCGGCCGATCTGGATATTTCCCATAAGCGGACCGTATACGCCGCGCGGGAAATGTACAATATTCTTTCCCCTGAAGACAAGGCGCTGGTATCCAACCGGGATGATCTGGAAGCGGCGGTGGAACAGATGCAGGCGCTGATCAGCGCCCAGCCCGCGCCGTCCAGCGGCTTTGCGGCGGAGATCGCGGCTATCGTCGACCGGTATGACAGCAGCCAGCGGCAGCACGAAATCGTTTTTTACGGCGCCTCCAACTTCCGCATGTGGGAGGATATGGAAACCGATCTGGGAGAATATAAGGTGCAGAACCACGGCTTTGGCGGCAGCTCGGATAAGGATCTGGTCGCTTTCGCCGAGACGGCCCTCTATCCCTACCAGCCCGAAATCCTTTTCTTCCAGACTGGATCCAACGATTATGTAGGCCTCTCGGGCACCGAGGACCAAATTGTGCAAACCTGTATGGCCTACAAAAAATATATGTTTGAGATGTTCCATAAGCAGATGCCCCACACCAAATTTGTGGTCATGAGCGGCCTGCTTCTGCCCGGACGAAGCCAGTACACCGCTTTGACCCAGCGAATCAACGAGGCGCTGCGGGCATATTGCGAAACGGTGGACTACATGTATTTTGTGGACGCCTCTGCCTTGACCTATGACGGCACAAACTATAACAACAGCCTCTTTATTTCCGACGGTATCCATCTAAATCATGAGGGACAACTTAGATGGTGCAACGAGTACATCCGGCCCCAGATCGATGCAATCGTGGAGGAATATGACCTGTACTGGCTGTCTACCGAGGATGAGCGTCAACCCGATGCGCCCGAAGGCCTCGCCGGCGTGGCCCCCACCCTGAAGGGGCGGTCGGACGGAAAGATTACAGGCGTTTCGGCAGGCATGGAATGGCGCGCGTCGGAGGGGGATGCTTTCACAGCCTGCACCGGTGACGAGCTTACTGGATTGGCGGCCGGCGTCTACACCCTGCGGTATGCCGCCGCCGACGGCAAGCTGCCTTCCGAGAGCGGGGATATCACCGTTCCCGAAGGCGCGGATACCCTCCCCAGGCCCGATTGCCAGTGGACCCTGGATAAACAGGCGGGAATTGTCAAGGATATCCCGGCGGGCACCACTGTGGAAGAGCTGGTGCAGGGCTTTGGCGGCAGCGAGTGGGTGACCGTCACCCTGAACGGAGAGACGGTAACCACCGGCCTGGTAGTCACAGGAATGACCGTGCAGTATACCGATGGGCAGCAGGAAAGCTATACGGCTGCCGTACAGGGAGACCTGGATAAAGACGGAAGCGTCAGCATCGCCGACGTAATGGAGGCCTGTAAGATCATGGCCCGCCAGGCCGCAGGAAACGATCCCACGCCTTTGGAACTGGCGTGCGGAAACCTGGATATGGACAAGGAGATTAGCATAGCGGACGTTATGGAGCTGTGTAAAATTCTGGCCAGACAGGCGTGAATCCTTTAAACACCGATGTAAGCCCTGTTTAAAAGGGATAGGCAAGCGTGTATAACCCTCGTTTTGCAAAGTATCTATTTGGACCTGCCGTCTGTTCTCACAGGCGGCAGGTCCTTTAATAGAACGAAAGCTTGCCTATACCATATGTACCTCGGACGCGATACAGCGGCATGAGCAGTATGTTTGCTATGAAGATTTGCGCGTTATTGCGGATGCAATTTGATTTTCTATTCTATGCCTATTACATATCGAAAAACCCAAGCAAAAAGAAAAACCCGCACGAACATCATGTTCGTGCGGGTTCCTTGTGGTGGAGAAAGTGTTACTAAATTCGAACATTCGGCAATGCTTGCATCAGCTAGT
>DXVY01000113.1 GCA_019417145.1 Clostridiales bacterium | reverse complement strand
GTCAGCACGTTTTTAGCCCCGCCGCTGCCGTCGGTCTCCACCTTCACTGTGATTCCAAGCTGCCGGCCGGCCTTCTCCAGAGCCTCGGCAGCCATGTAAGTATGGGCGATACCGGTGGGACAGGCGGTGACGGCCAGAATGCGATAGCCGTCTTTTCCCTCCGATTTGTTTCCGGACGCCGTGGAGGGCAGATCGTCCGGCTCGCCGTATTTTGCGCGCTCAAATTGGTCGATTAACTCCATAAAGGCCTGGGGCGTCTCGGCCGCCCGAAGCCCCGCCGTGAATGCCGGGTCCATCAGCAGGACCATGAGATGGGATAAAATTTCCAGGTGTAAATCGCCGTCCATGGGGGCCGCGATCATGAAGAAAAGATCGGAGGGAGCGCCGTCCATGGCGCCGTAATCCACACCTTTCTTGAGGGTCATGGCCGCTAAACTGGGGCGGGATACGGCGTCGGATTTGGCGTGGGGGACGGCGATGCCGGCCTCGATGGCCGTGCTGCTCTGGGATTCCCGCGCCAAAATGGCCTCCTTATAGGCCGCCTTGTCGGCCAGCGCGCCGCCCTTGTCCTGGAGATCCACCAGTAGGTCTATGGCCGCCGCCTTATCGGCAGCCTCTGTCCGTAGGGCTATACGCGCGGGTTGCAGCAGGTCTACAATACGCATTTTTAATACTCCTTTCGTTTAAAATGTATCCATCAGCGCAAGCACTTCATCCCGTGTGGCCAGTCCGTCGGAAAAGGCGGTTGCGCTGCCGGCGGCAGCGCCCATGCGCAGGGCTCTGCCGTAATCTCCTGAAGCAAACCAGCCGGCCAGGAACCCGGCAACCATGGAATCTCCTGCGCCCACCGAGTTCTTGACCCTGCCGGCAGGCACGCCGATCTTATGGAATGCGCCGGTCTCATCCAGCAGGATGGCGCCGTCGCCGGCCATGGACACCAGCACGTTGCGCGCGCCTTTTTCCTGAAGCGCCTTGGCGCATGCCCGTATCTCCTGGTCGTTTTTCAGCTCCCGGCCGAAGATAGCGCCCAGCTCAAGATGATTGGGCTTGATCAAGAAGGGGCGATAGGGGAGAACCTTAACCAGAAGATTGCCCTCCGCGTCCACCGCCGTATGCACGCCTCGTCCCTCCAGCCGTTTGAGAATCTGTTCGTAAATGTCGTCGGGCAGGGCGGCGGGAATGCTGCCGGCCAGCGCCAGATAATCGCCGGCGGATAGGCGGTCCAGCCTATGGAAGAGAGCGTCTATATCCTCCGGCCGTATATCCGGTCCTCGGCCGTTGATTTCGGTCTCTTGCCCGGCCTTTATTTTCACGTTGATACGGGTGAGGCCGGCGGGCAGATGGATAAAGTCGGTGTGTACCCCCGCCCGCCGCAGCCCCTCCTCGATGGCGCTGCCCGTGAAGCCGGCCACAAAGCCCAGGGCGGTGTTTTCCACGCCCAGGTTGCGAAGAACGGTGGAGACATTGACCCCTTTGCCGCCGAACTGCACCAGTTCCTGGGAGGTGCGGTTGACCCTGCCGGCATAGAACGCCTCCATGCGGACCACATAATCAATGGCCGGATTGAAGGTAACCGTATACACCATATTGTGATCACTCCACTTCTTTGATGACGGCGCATTGCCGATAGGACTCGTCGGGCAGCCGGTCTGTCAGGATACAGGCCTTGTCCAGCCCGCATACGGTGACGGCCGCCACTCTTCCAAACTTGGTGGAATCGGCCAGCACATAGGACATATAGGCCTTTTCCACCGCCTTTGCCTTGATGCAGGCCTCCTCGGTGTCCGGGGTGGTAAAGCCCTGCTCCTTGGCGATGCCGTTGATGCCGAGAAATGCCTTGGTGAAATTATAGCTTTGCATGGATTCCAGCGCGGCGCCCCCCACAATGGCTTCGGTCCCCGGCTTGAGCAGACCGCCGATCACATAGGCCCGCAATCCCTTCTTGACCAGCCGACGGGCGCAGGATATGCCGGTGGTCACAAAGGTGGCCTTGGAATCGCCCAGGTATTCCGCCATCCGCAGCACTGTGGTGCCCGCGTCCAGGAAAACCAGATCGTCGTCGTGAATCTGCGCGGCGGCGTATCGCGCAATGCGGTCCTTTTCCTCCACCTGCAATCGGGCTTTGGCCGCCACACTGGGTTCCTCCGCCTCATACTGCCGATCGGCCGCCACAGCGCCGCCGTGTACCTTGGCCAGCTTGCCCTGCCTGGCCAAGAAATTCAGATCGCGTCGAGCCGTCGCCTCGGAAATGTGCATCATTTCGCACAGCTGCGTAACGCTGACCGCCTTTTTCTTTGCTAGGGTGTCCAATATGATGCGAAATCTTTCTTCAGCCAACATAAATCTCACCTCGCTTTGCTTGATAATGATGGAAATTTATTGTTTTTTCTTTCTGCGCTTACTATAACACACTCAAAAATCAATTTCAATAAAAACCATTCAAAATCCATCAATTAAAAACAATGAATTATGGGGTAGCATTTTGTGAGATTTAGCTAAAATATAGATCGGTGCCGTCATGCCAGGGTGAAAAATCCTTTGTATGCGCAAGAGCAATAGGCATTGCGGGCGCTAACGGAAGCCCGCTGGCCGGAAGGGATGCAAAAGGAGCGGTTGCCTCGGACGGCGCGTGTTTTTTGGGAAAAGGGACATGATCTGCGAAATATTGGATAAGATGCAAAAAGGTATTGACAAAAACCGTCACAAGATGGGATAATAGTATGAACCTTTATGCGGCCGGCTATCCAGCGGAGGCCCGCCGGACGATATGGAGTGTTGACATGAGAGTGATAACAGGCAAGGCCCGCGGCCGCAGGCTGGAGACCCTATCGGGGGAGGAGGTCCGCCCCACATCCGACAGGGTAAAGGAGGCTGTGTTCAGCGTCATCCAGTTTGATATAGAGGGACGGCGCTTTCTGGATCTGTTTGCCGGATCCGGACAGATGGGCATAGAGGCATTGAGCCGGGGAGCGGCCTCGGCGGTTTTTGTAGACGCGGCCGACCCGTCGGTGCAGATGATAAAAAAGAATCTGACTTCCACCGGTCTTGGAGAAGGGGCCCGGGTTTTCCGGGCGGACTATGCGTCTTTTCTCGCCCGGTCGGGTGATACATTTGATATTGCCTTTCTGGACCCGCCCTATCACGCCGGCATCCTGGCGGACGCCTTGGAGAAGACGGCGGCCCGTATGAGCGACTATGGTATGATTCTCTGCGAGCATCCTGTGGAGCGAAAGGGGGAAGCGGCGCTTCTGCCCGAAACGGCCGGCGGATTTGAAAAGGTCCGGGTCTATCGCTACGGCAAGACGGCCGTTTCCCTGTACAGAAAGAAGGAAGAGGCATGAGGTCTGGCATTATCGCGGTCTGTCCCGGCAGCTTTGATCCCATCACCATGGGCCATCTGGACATTATTCGCCGGGCTTCGTTTATGTTTGAACGGGTCATTGTGGTGGTGGCCACCAATACCTCCAAGAAGCCGAGCTTTTCCGTGGAGGAAAGGCTGGCTATGATCCGGAAATGCACCGCCGCCATCCCCAATGTGGAGGCGGACGCTTACGGCGGGCTGCTGGCTGATTACGCCCGCCAGAGGGACGCTAAGGTGATTGTCAAGGGTTTGCGGGCCATGTCGGATTTTGAGTACGAATTCCAGATGTCGCTTACAAATAAAAAGCTCAATCCAGAGGCTGAAACCGTGTTTCTCACCACCAGCGCGGAATATATGTACCTCAGCTCCAGCATGGTCAAGCTGATCGGCAGCATGGGCGGGGACATTCGGGAGTTTGTTCCCGCGGTTATACATGAGGATATTAAGAGGAGATTAAGTGGAAAGGACGCGATAAAATGAGTAACAGCAATATGGAACAACTGTTGGACCAATTGGATGAGATGCTGGACAAGGGCATGAAATTTCCCGGCGGCCGCGCGGTCATGGAAGTGGAGAAGCTCCGGGTGATTATCGACGATATCCGGTTGAATATGCCGCCGGAGATCAAACAGGCCCGGGGCATCGTTGCCGACCGCAACGATATTATCACCACCGCCAAGCGGGAATCGGACAATATCATTCGCGCGGCGGAGGAGCGCGCCAAGGCGCTGGTGGCCCAGGAGGAAATCACCCGTCTTGCCCAGCAAAAGGCCAGCGAAATCATTTCCAATGCCCAGGCCAAGAGCCGGGAAATGCGCAAGGCCGCCCAGGATTTTGTGGATGATATCATGCGCCGGGCCGATGAGGGATTGACCGCCAACCTGGCCGAGATCCGGAAAACCCGCGCCTCTCTGAAGCAGCAGATCCCCCAGGCGGCGCCCCCCCAGCAGAAGCGGGAGCAGGGCCGTTAAGGACCGATTTGGTTGTACATACCGGAAGGGGCCGTTTCATCCGCAGGGGAAGAAACGGCCTGTTTTGGTTTGTCGCGTAGATACAGGAAAACCCCGGAGCGCTTATGCGCTCCGGGGTTTTCCCCTTGGGGGCGGACCTACGGGCCCGCCCCGCTTTGCGATACGGCCGGAAAATGTATGGATCAATGGCTCGAAAGCTTTCCCGGCCGCAACAGGGCGACTAGCAGCAGCAGTCGTTGTCGCGGGCGTTGCCGCAGCCGCAACCGTCGTTGCTAAAACCGCTGCCGCAGTTGCAGCACAGTACCAGGACAACGAGGATCAGAACCCAAGTGCAGCTGTTGCCGCCAAACAGGTTGTTACAACACATGCCGTTTTTCCTCCTTTCGTGCCTTCATCAACATACTATGGCGCCGGGCGGCTTTTGGTTACAGATGTAAAAAAGGCGGCGTGGGCCTGCAAGCGTGTGCGTCCTGCTTTTTGCATATCCCTTCCGTATCCGGCCAAACTATATGTGGCCGGTTTTCCCACAGGAGGCCGGCAAAACTACGCCGGCATGTTAGCCGGCGCACGGCCATATAGTATGGAAGGGAGATGCGACCATATGGCAGAGCATTTCGGCGTACGCTTTGGACTGTATTACGACGACGATCAGGAGATCACGGAGGAACTGGCTCCCGATCCCTTTTCTGAAGAGCCCAGGAGCCTAGCGCATAAGCGAAGATATGGAATGGCCCGGACGACCCAGCGGCCCAACCCGCCGCAGAACAAAAAGAAGGACTCGTCTGGCTTGTAATTATGAACGAATGGAAAATTTCTTGGTAATCGCCATTTTGCCGTTTGACTTTTCCTGACTTTATGCTATACTATATGTATCAGAAAGGTCAGGAAAAGTCAATTTGCAGCCTAGGAGATCTTATTATGAAGATGAGCGATATTATAACCGAGCGCATATTAAAGCTACTGGACGCCTCGGAGCAGGATTCGGCCGAGATTCGCAGGAACGAGATGGCCGAAAGCGTGGGTTGTGTTCCAAGCCAGATCAATTATGTGATCGCCTCCCGTTTTACGCCCGAGCAGGGATACATGGTGGAAAGCCGCCGCGGCGGCGGGGGATATATCCGCATTACGCGGGTCCAGCTGGATCGGAGCTCGGCGCTGATGCATATCATCAATTCCATCGGCGGTAAGCTGGATGCATCCAGCGCCAGGGCGCTGCTGGACAATTGTATTTACGGCCACCTGATCCCGTCGGGCGCGGGCGCGGTCATGGAGGCGGCGCTTTCGGCCGCCGTGTTGCGACAGGTTTCGGCCGAGGACAGAGACGGCTTGCGGGCGGCGTTGCTCAAGCATATGCTGCTTACGCAGATTTGAAAGGGAGATGATACATAATGCTTTGCGATAAATGTAAAAAACGTACGGCAACCACCCATATCCACACGAACATCGGCGGCGTGAGCGAAGAGATGAACC
>DXVY01000112.1 GCA_019417145.1 Clostridiales bacterium | reverse complement strand
TCGAGCGGGTGGGCAAGACCGCCCGCCACGGCACCTATTTTGAGATGCTGGGCAACTTCTCCTTTGGAGATTACTTCAAGCATGAGGCCACGGCCTGGGCCTGGGAATTTTGCGTGAAGGTTCTGGAGATGCCGGTGGACAAGCTCTGGGTCACCATTTACGAGGACGACGACGAGGCCTTTGAAATCTGGACCAAAGAGGTGGGGGTTGCCCCCGACCGGATCGTCCGCATGGGCAAGGAGGACAATTTCTGGGAACACGGCACCGGTCCCTGCGGCCCCTGCTCGGAAATCTATTTTGACCGGGGTCCGGAGCACGGCTGCGGCGACCCCAACTGCCATGTGGGCTGCGAGTGCGACCGGTTTGTGGAGTTCTGGAACCTGGTGTTCACCCAGTTTGATTCGGACGGCAAGGGGAACTACGGCCGCTTAGAGCATCCCAATATCGACACCGGCATGGGGCTGGAGCGGCTGGCCTGCATCTGCCAGGGGGTGGACAACCTCTTTGAGGTGGACACGGTGCAGAACATTATGAAGCATATCAGCCGCATCGCCGGGGTGGATTATAAGACCGACGAGAAAAAGGACGTTTCCCTGCGGGTTATCACCGACCACATCCGCTCCACCGTCTTTATGATCGGCGACGGGGTTATGCCCTCCAACGAGGGGCGGGGCTATGTTCTGCGCCGCCTGCTCCGCCGGGCGGCCCGCCACGGACGGCTGCTGGGCATCCACAAGCCCTTCTTGAGCGAGGTGGCCGACACGGTCATACGCGAGAATGAAGGGGCTTACCCTGAACTCAGGGAAAAGCAGGAGCTGATCAAGAAGCTGATTCACGTGGAGGAGGAGAGCTTCGGCCGCACCATCGACCAGGGCCTCCAACTGCTTAACGACCTGATGGATCAGCGGATGGAGAATACCCTTTCGGGCGAGAACGCCTTTAAGCTGTACGATACCTACGGCTTCCCCCTGGATCTGACCAAGGACATCCTGGAGGAGCGGGGCATGACCGTGGATGAGGAAACCTTCTTAAAGCTCATGGACGAGCAGAAGAAGCGGGCCCGGCAGGCTCGCAAGGGCGCCGACACCGAGGCCTGGAAGGGCGACGGCAATCTGCTGGAGGGGGTGGCCCCCACCATTTTCGACGGGTATACGAAGGATGAGGGCGACGCCGTTATCCTGGCCATCGTCGATGAAGCGGGAGAGCGGGTGGAAACCATCACGGCGGGGGCGAACGCGGTCATCATGCTGGACCGGACGCCCTTCTATGCCGAAAGCGGCGGCCAGGTGGCCGATACCGGCCTGCTCACCGGGCCGGGGGACTGCTTTGAGGTTCATAATGTGGGCAAGAGCCCGGCGGGGGTATTTACCCATGCGGGCCAGCTTTTAGAGGGCGTTCTGTCGGTGGGAGATAGGGTGCATGCCGCCATCGATACGGCGCGGCGCACGGCCATCCGGCGCAATCACACGGCGGCCCATCTGTTGCAGGCGGCCCTGCGGCAGGTGCTGGGCACCCATGTGGAACAGGCCGGCCAGCTGGTCAACGAAAAGGCCGTCCGGTTCGACTTCACCCATTTTTCCGCCCTTTCCGATGCGGAGCTGGAAGAGGTGGAAGCCTGTGTAAACCGGGTGATTTTAGAGGGCATCCCCGTAGTGAGCCAGGAAATGCCCATCGAGGAGGCCAAGGCCATGGGGGCCATGGCGCTGTTCGGTGAAAAATACGGAGACGTGGTGCGGGTGGTATCCGTGAAGGACGCCTCCATCGAGCTGTGCGGCGGCACCCATATCGACAACACGGCCAAGATCGGCCTGTTCCGGATCATAAGCGAAAGCTCGGT
Organism: Clostridiales bacterium; assembly: GCA_019417145.1. GTDB lineage: Bacteria > Bacillota > Clostridia > Oscillospirales > Acutalibacteraceae > Howiella. Next base: position 3,966 of record DXVY01000112.1, on the reverse strand, counting down.
GGCTTCGGGCGTGCGCCGGATCGAGGCCGTGACCGGCGAGGGCGTGCTGGGGCTGCTGCGGCAGTACAAGCAGATGACCGCCGAGGCGGCCCGGGCCTTTAAGCTGGGAAATCCGGAGGAATTGGTGTTCAGGGCCCAGCAGGTCATGAATGAGATTAAGGAAAAGGACAAGGAGATCGAGCGGCTGCGGGGAAAACTGGCCGCCATGCAGATGGACGGGTTGTTCGCCGAGGCCAAGGAGGTCGAGGGCCTGAAGGTGATTGCGGCCGCCTTTACCGGCACGGGGGCCGACGCGGTGCGGGCCATGTGCGATAAGGTGAAGGAGCAACTGCCCAGCGGGGTATGCGTCATCGCCGGCATGACCGACGGCAAGGTTACCTTTGGGGCGGCCTGCGGCGCCGAAGCCGTGAAGAAGGGCGCCCACGCGGGCAACCTGGTGCGCGAGGTGGCCAAGATGACCGGTGGCAACGGCGGCGGTCGGCCGGACAGCGCCATGGCCGGCGGCAAGGATACCGGGAAAGTGGACGAGGCTATGGAAGCGGTGCCGGCCCTGCTGCAAAAGATGCTGGCGAAATAAGGCGTCCGGGTGCGGGCGTCCTCCAAAATGTCACTCCATATATTTAATAAGGAGGCGTATTCCATGAGCGACTGTTTATTTTGTAAAATCGTAGCGGGGGAGATCCCCAGCCAGAAGGTCTATGAGACCGAGGATGTGCTGGCCTTCAAGGACATCGATCCACAGGCCCCCTTCCATGTGATTGTCATCCCTAAAAAGCACATGGTCAGCGCGGCGGACATAACCCCGGAAAACAGCGGGGTGATCGCAAAGATTTTCGAGGCCATTGCGGTCATCGCCAAAGAGCATAAGCTGGACGGCGGTTTCCGGGTGGTCAACAACTGCGGGACCGACGGCGGCCAGACGGTGGGACATATCCATTTCCACCTGCTGGCTCGGCGCAACCTGGCCTGGCCGCCCGGCTGATGCACGGGTCTTGCCGGCGTGTTTCTCTATCATACCAATCGGTCGAAAATCAATCCGTCCGGCCCTGGGCCGGAGAAAGGGCGTATACTATGGCGAATACCTATACGTTAAAGGTGGCGGGGCTGGAGCGGGAGCTGCCCCTGTGTGAAATCGACAAGGAAAAGAAGGTCAACATCGCGGCCTTTATCATCTTTGGGGATGTGGAGCTGACCGTTGTGTCGGCCAAGGCGCTGCTGCATAAATGCCCGGATTTCGATATAATCGTTACCCCCGAGGCCAAGAGCATTCCCCTGGCCTACGAGATGGCCCGCCAGTCGGGCAAGCCCTATGTGGTGGCCCGCAAGAGCACCAAATTATATATGCGGGATCCCATTTCGGTGTCGGTGCGCTCCATCACCACCGACCGGGAACAGAGGCTGTATCTGGGACAGGACGAGTGCGAAATGCTCCGGGGTAAGCGGGTGCTGGTGGTGGACGACGTGATCAGCACCGGCGAATCCCTATTGGCGGTGGAAAAGCTGGTGAAAGAGGTGGACGGCGTGATCGCCGCGTCGGCCGCCATACTGGCCGAGGGAGACGCCGCCAAGCGGACGGATATTATTTTCCTGGCGCCCCTGCCCCTGTTTTTTGAATAAGGAATCGGCCGCGGACGACGGGAAAATATCCGTCCCGCCTACCCGCGGCCCGGGATCGCCCCCCGGCAGCCTGCCGGGGGATTTTTTTATGCTGTCGGCCTATAAAAAGAAATGCGCGGGCTGTTGCAGGGTGATGATAGGGCGAATGGCAGCGTATGGTATAGAGAAGCCCCCACGGGGCGCGGACGGTGCGGTTTCGGGCGAATTTTGTTGACAGCGCCGCCGGCGTGAAGGTATAATTATTATGTACAGCCGGCCACAGGCCGGATGGCGGAAAGGAACCAGCTTATGCGGAAAATACTGCCCCTGATAGCGGCCGGCGTGATCCTGCTTCTGGTCGCGGCGGCGGTGGGCGCCGTCCTGGTCATACGCCGCAAGCTGCGGCGGTTTTCCCGGGCGGCCTTCGGCGCCGACACCCTGGGAGAGGGGCTGGCCCGCCAGCGGCAGGCGTTGGCCCAGACCCCCAAATCGGTTTCGGGTATGACCCGGCTCTGCCTGCCCCAGATCCAGGCGGATTTTCCCGATTTCGATTTTCCCGCCTGTAGGCAGCGGGCGGAAAATACATTGCGCAGCGTGCTTTTGTCCATTGACGCGGGAGAGCTCCAGGGCCTGGAGGACGCCTCTTCCGCTCTGCGCCGGCAGGTGGAGCTGCAAATTGCCGACAACCGGCGGCAGGGCAGGGAGGCGCATTACCAGGACATTGTCATCCATCAGACCGAAATCGCCCGTTACCTGAAGGAGGCGGGGCGATGCGTCATTCGGTTGCAGTCGGCGGTGGAATACCGCTATTATGCTTTGGCCGACGGGCGGGTCGTGGCCGGCGACCGGGAACAGGACACCCAGACAAAATACAATATCGAGCTGCACTATATCCAGGATCCCTCCCTGCTTCCGGATAACGCCGGCGGCGCCTTGGGCCTGGTTTGTCCCAGCTGCGGCGCGCCGGTGACCGGGCTGGGCGTCAAGTCATGCGCGTACTGCGGGACGACTGTCCAAGAGGTGCTGGACCGGGTTTGGCAGATCAATCGGTACGATGAGGTAAAATAGGCCGGAAACGGCGAATACACATAGGAGGATTGCAATTATGGGTCTGATCAAAGCTTTGGCCAGCGCCGTCGGCGGCGGTCTGGCCGACCAGTGGCTGGAGGTCATTGAGCCGGACGAAATGAGCGATACCACCGTCTTTGCCAAGGGCGTGACGGTTCGGGCCGACGACCGGCGCAGCAGCAATCGCAAGGGAACGGCCGATACGGTGTCCAATGGGTCGGTCATCCATGTCTATCCCAACCAGTTTATGATGCTGGTGGACGGGGGTAAGATTGTGGATTACACGGCCGAAGAGGGATACTATACGGTCAACAACTCCTCCATGCCCTCCCTCTTCAACGGCCAGTTCGGCGATACGCTCAAGGAGTCCTTCAGCCGTATCAAGTACGGCGGCGTCACCCCCACCATGCAGAAGGTGTTTTATGTGAACCTTCAGGAGATCAAGGGGATCAAGTTCGGCACACGAAACCCTATCAATTACTTTGATAATTTCTATAATGCCGAGCTCTTCCTGCGGGCCCACGGCACCTATTCCATCAAGGTGCAGGACCCCATCAAGTTCTATGCCGAGGCCATTCCCCGCAACCAGGATCGGGTGGAGATTTCCCAGATCAACGAGCAGTATCTGGCCGAGTTTCTGGAGGCCCTGCAGTCGGCTATTAACCAGATGTCGGCCGACGGCATTCGGGTTTCCTATGTGGCATCCAAGGGCCGGGAGCTGAGCAAATATATGAGCGATATCCTGGACGAGGACTGGAACCGCATGCGGGGCTTCCTGGTCCAGGCGGTGGGGATCGCCAGTATCTCCTATGATGAGGAATCCCAGAAGCTGATCAATATGCGCAACCAGGGCGCCATGCTGGGCGATCCCAACGTGCGGGAAGGGTATGTCCAGGGCGCGGTGGCCCGAGGTATGGAGGCGGCCGGCTCCAACGCTGCCGGCAGTATGGCCGGCTTTATGGGCATGGGGATCGGCATGAACGCCGGCGGCGGTTTTATGGGGGCCGCGTCGGCCTCCAACCAGGCACAGATGCAGCAGCAAGCCCAGATGCAACAGGCCCAGGCGCGTTCTGACGCGCCGGCGGTCGCGTCGGCGCCGGCGGCTTCCTCTGAGAATAGCTGGACCTGCGCCTGCGGCGCGGTCAACACCGGTAAATTCTGCGCCCAGTGCGGCAAGCCCCGGCCCCAGCCCTCCCAGGCCGGCTGGACCTGCGCCTGCGGCGCGGTCAGCAACGGCAACTTCTGCCCGTCCTGCGGTAAGCCCCGGCCGCGCAGGATCAAATGCGACAAATGCGGCTATGA
>DXVY01000111.1 GCA_019417145.1 Clostridiales bacterium | reverse complement strand
GCGCACCCGCTGTCGCACAATTTCCCGCTCCCTGTATACGCAGCAGCGGAAATTGGGTTTGATACCCGGTATGATCTCATAGGGAATCCGGTCATAGGTCTCGTGCAGATCGCCGGCAAAGGCGTGTCTCGCCGTAGCCTTGAGCACCTCATGCTTGATGAGTACAATGTCGGTAACCTGATCCATAGAAAATTCATCCTTTCCCGGCGCATCCGCCGGCGCCTTTACGCCGCACCCCGCGGCGCGGGCGAACGCCCATCGCCCTTTTTTCCTTCCTTCGACATGCTATATTGTACACTAGGGCCCATGCCTTTGTAAATATGGGGTTGTTTCCAACTCTCGCAGGGAATTTCACCGCTTTTTGTTAAAAAGATAACAAAAGTCTCCCCATCCACGGACCCGGCGCCTTATGACAGAAAAGGGCGGCGCGGCGGCTTCTTCCATCCGCTCCGCCGCCCTGTGCGCTCAATAAAATTTGATCTCCACCACCTTGCCCGCCTGCCGCATCATGGCCGCAAGTTCATCCAGCAGCCGCAGCTTGATGCTCAGGTCCACCGGCAGATTGGGATTCTGGTGGGCGGGGTTGATGGCCTTTCCGATAAACATATGCAGATGGGTACAATGCTCGATGAGCAGCTTGGCGATCAACGCCGCTCCGTTCCTTCCATCCAGCTTTTTCAGGCTGGCCTCGTTGGTGGGATCCTTCAGGTATTCCCGGATGATCTCATTGGTCACCCGCAGGGTAAGAACGCCCTCGGTGGTCAGGTCGATGCCGGGGATATGCCCGATGGCCGGCAGGGTGCCGTCGGCGTCAAACAGCAGGTCGGTGGTCACCTCTGTGCCCAGTTCCCGGGCCACCAGGTTGGCCGAAGAGCCGCCGCAGACCACCTTCTCCCCTTCCAGGGACATAAAATCCGTCACCATGCGGCCGTCGTCCTCCCGCAGCTTGGGCGGGCCGGACAGCATGCTCACAATCTGCTGCGGGATGACCTTGACCATGGCCACGGTGGTATCGTCCCCCGGCTCGTTCATATACAGGTCCTGGCAAGCGCCGATGAGGGCGGCCGACATGCGGGCGCTGGTTTCCTCGTCGGTATAGTTGTCGGTGAGAAAATCACAGACGCTCTCCCAGTTCCACCCCAGGTTTAACACCGCGCCGATGCCGGCGAACATAACCCCGTCCGAGGTCAGGCATAAAAGATCATTCACCTGGAGCTGGAAGGCGGCCTCCTTGATGGTCTTGCCGGCGATGACCCGCTCGGTGTAATCAATGGGCATCACCACGCCGTCCCGTACAAAGATACAGCCGGGACAATCAAACTCGATGAGCTTTGCGCCGCCGTCGTAGGTCAGCTTCAATATGGAAAAGGTGGAATAGGCCAGGCCCCGCACCTTGCACACCGGCAGGGTGTGGACAATGGTGTCCACCGTATCCTCCAAGGTCGCGCCCCCCTGCATCATGGTGGCGATGATCTTGGAGGTCAAGGTGGCCAAAATGTTGGCCTTGACGCCGCTGCCCAAGCCGTCGGACAAAACCACGATCACCCCGTCCTCGATGGGTACCCACTCCACCTTGTCGCCACACAGCTCCTCGTTCTTCTTATTGATGCTCTTGGAGGTCACATCATAATATACTTTCCCACTCATTCCAGTCCCTCATTTGTGATCAGGTCCTTGAGCTTGTTCAGGGTCACCTTGGTCTCGGCCGTGGTCTCGCCCAACAGGCTGGCAATTTCCTGCGCCACGGTCATCTGCTTGTCAATGACCTTCTGGGCCATTTCCACGCTCTCCAGCTTCATGTGATACATGCTCTGGCTGTGCTTTTCCTCCTCGGTCACGTCCCGGATGATACCGATGACGATATTCTGCTCCCGGACATAGATGAGGGTCTGCTCGGTGACCAGCCCAAGCTGGGGGATCTCCACCTTTTTGTCATAGGTATTGAGCTGGGTGACAAAGGTCTGCTCGAAATCCTTATGATCCATATATTCGAAAAGATAGCTGTGCAAAGCCTGCTTGCGGGTGACCCCGAACTGCTTTTGGGCGGCAAGGTTACATTCGATAATTCGCATATCCCGGTCCACGGCGATGATGCTGTTGGGGGTCACGCTCAGGGTCACGTTGCTGAGAGACTGGGTCAGATCGCTGATATAAGGCAGGCACATGAACAGCTCGGCCTTTTTCTGATAGACGGCGATGGCCTTTTCCCGGCAGGTGGGATACCCGCAGGAGCCGCAGTTGAGCTCCTTGTCCGGGGTGGGCTTGCCAATCTCGCTGAGAATCTTGCGGATGGTCGCCTCATCCGGAATGTCGGCCTTTAAGGGATTGGGGCGGAAGGCCTTGGCCATGGGCACGGTGGGCTCTTCCTCCCTTTCGGCAGGGGCCGGCTGGGCCGCCTCGGCGGCGTATCTTTCCACCTGCAGGCGGGAAGCATAGGTACGGCCCTGTTCCGGACGCAGGGGGCCGTTGATACAGCCCTCCGGACAGGCGTTGAGCTCGGCAAACAGGGGGCCTTCCACCCTGCCCTCCAGAAGCTCATCCAAAAAGGCGCGGACATTATCCAGGCCGCTGACCCCCACAAAGGCGTAGTCGGCCGCTTTCAGGGCCCGGCCGTCGGTGTCCAGGCGCTCCACGTCCCGGACGATGCCGTGGTCCATGGGATAGATGCGGGAGAAAGAGGAGGGCCGGTCGGGCCGAGCCTCGGCCTGTTCGCTTATATCTATATGCGCGGCCTCCATCAAATCCTCCAATTGGCGGAAGGATATGGCGCCGTCGGCCGATTCGGGCGCGCCGGCAATCTCGGAGATTTTGGATAGGCAGGGGCCCACAAAGATCACCTTGGTATCCTCGCCCATACGTTTCTTAATCATCCGGCCGTGGGCCAGCACCGGCGACACCACCGGAGCGATACAGCCGGTGAGCGAAGGATAGTACTTGACGATCAGCTCGTTGACCGTAGGGCAGCAGCTGGTCAGGAAAATCGGCATGCTTCCCTGCTCCATAATATCCCGGTAGGCCTCGGACACCGCCTTGGCCCCGATGGCCGTCTCCTCCACCCCGTCGAAACCCAAAGCCTTCAGGGCGCCGATGACCTTATACCGGTTCTCATACCCAAAGGAGCCCACATAGGAGGGCGCCAGGCTGGCCACCGTTTTTACCGACGGGTCGCGCAGCATGGCCAAAATCGGTTCCAGAGGATTGACCACCCGCTTGGCCTCCTGAGGACAGACGTTGACGCATTTGCCGCAGAGAATGCAGCCGTCGCTGATCACATCCACCTGGCCGTCCAGGTAGCGGATGGACTTGACAATACAGTTTTTCAGGCATTTGTAACAGTTTTTACAATTGGCCTTTTTTACGTGGATATAACCCATATGTACCCCTCCGGACTGGTTTCAAAACGGCTTTACAGCGCCTGTATCACATTGGTTTGGAAAAATTCGTCCACATTCTCCGGCGTCACCGAATACACCGTCTCCCCGATGCGCACGCATACGCCCGGGTCGGCACAGTGCCCCATACAAAAGGATCCCTTCAGCTCCACCAGCGCGTCCAACTGGTTTTGGGAGATCAACTCCTTGATCCGACCGATGATTTCCCGCGAGTTGTGCAAATGGCAGGAGCTGCCCACACACACCATGATTTCCATAAAGCTTGCCTCCGTATCGCATAAAATTAGCCACAGCCCTGCTGCGGCCGTGATATCGTGCAATTACCGCCCGAAAAATTTGGTAAAATCGCCTATTGCAAAATAGGCGTCGCCTATATTTATAGTCATTATACCATTTCGTTTTTTTGTTGTCAATGTTAACAGGAACGCTCGGTCCCACGCCCGGCTCCACCATAAAAATTGACAGAAACGGCTGAGGATGGTATGCTGTTTGCAGCAAGAGAGGGCCTGCCCGCCGGTTTGCGCAGGGACGCCGGATGAGACGGGCGGGCCTGGTCTCCACCGCCGGACACGGGAGGCTCCGCCGCGCCGCCCCATAGAAAGGCGGCGAAAAAATATTTTTTTATTTGTGCAATAAAACGTCCTGTCCGCGCGTTAATCCTATGAAAGACGGTGAGGCTATGTCAAATCCGCTGACCACCCCCCCTAGGGTAAAAGGCCAAACAGACGGCGTCCTACTGGAAGGGCTGCTGGATCGGATTGCGCAAAGGGATACAAGGGCCCTTGCGGAACTGTACCGCTCCACCAGTGCGGCCGTCTATGGATTCGCCCTCTCTATTCTAAAAAATGACCAGGATGCGCAGGACGTGCTGCACGACTGCTACATGAGCGTTTACACCGCGGCCGGCGCCTATCGGCCTATGGGCAAGCCTCTGGCGTGGATGCTCACCATTACCCGCAACCTGTGTATGCAAAGGCTGCGCGAGCACGGCCGGTCGGCCGACCTGCAGCCGGAGGACTGGGAGCGTATCCTGGATCAGCGGTCCCAGGTCGCGCCTGAGGACCGGCAGGTCCTGCTGCAATGCATGGAGCTGTTGTCCCACACCGAGCGCCAGATCGTGACGCTCCACGCAACGGCCGGCTTTAAGCACCGGGAGATCGCCTCCCTGCTGGAGCTGCCGCTGCCCACCGTTCTTTCAAAATACGCCAGAGCCCTGAAAAAGCTCAGGAACGCACTTATGAAGGGAGAGTGACGATCATGAAGAACAAAGACGTGGAGGCGTCCATCGGCCGCGCCTTTGCCCACGCCACACCGGATCTTCTCGATTCGGTCCTCTCTGCCTGCGAGAAACAGGAAAGAAAGGTGATTTGCATGACCGAAAACAAGAAACGCAACCCCTGGATCAAGCGCGCCGCCGCCATTGCCGCCGCCATTGTGGTGCTGGTCGCCGGCGCGGCGGGATATCTCGTCTACAACGCCAATTTTGCCGTTTCCTCCACCGTCTGCCTAGACGTCAATCCCAGCATCGAGATCAAGGTCAATCAAAAGGAGCGGGTGCTGGCCGTCAACGCCCGCAACGAGGACGCAAAGGTCGTCCTTGGCGACATGGACTTTAAGGGAAGCGACCTGGACGTGGCGGTCAACGCCCTTATCGGCTCCATGCTGCAAAACGGTTATTTGAGCGAGCTGGCCAACTCCATCCTCATCAGCGTGGATAACGATGATCCTTCTAAGGGCCAGGCGCTCCAGCAAAAGCTGACCGAGGAGGTCAACGCCCTGCTGCAGCAGGGCAATTTCAGCGGCGCTGTGCTCAGCCAGACCGTGTCCTCCGACGCCGAGCTGCAAAAGCTGGCCGAGGAATACGGCATCACCCCGGGCAAGGCCCAGCTGATCCGGCAGATTGTAAACCAGAACCCCCTTTACCAATTTGAAGACCTGGTGCCCCTTTCCATCAATGAGCTCAATCTGCTGAGCGATGCGGCCGGCGGGCTGGAGCTGGTGGATTCGGTGGGAACAGCCAGCGACAAGGCCTATATCGGCGCCGAAAAGGCCCAGGAACTGGCTTTGGGCCACGCGGGAATCGCGGCCGACGACGCGGCCGGGCTCCATACTGAAATGGACTACGACGACGGCGTCATGGTCTATGAGGTGGAATTTGGGGCGGCCGGCTTTGCATACGACTACGACGTGGACGCTCTCACCGGCGCCATTCTCAAATCCGACAGGGAGCGGGACGACGATTATGTGGGCCAGTCCGGTAGCGCGGGCAACACGGGCAATACAGGTTCCACCGGCAGCACAGGCTCCACCGGCGGCACGGGATCCTCGGGAAGCACGGCCTCTACCGGCGGCACGGTCTCTACCGGCAATGCGGGCAATACCGGCGGCGCGACCGCCTATATCGGGGAAGACAGGGCCAAGCAGGCCGCCCTTTCCCACGCCGGCGTATCGGCCGACAGCATCGCTCAATTCAAATGCGAGTTGGACCGGGACAACGGCGTGACCCTTTACGAGA